>JBGMRM010000412.1:0-2681 GCA_048061415.1 Gammaproteobacteria bacterium
GAAGAGAAAATTGGATTCTATGGTGGGACTGTATAGGTTTTGTCATGACTGAACTAATCGTAGACGAGCGTAAAAAAACTTACCTTAATCATGAGGGGGCTGATAAACCGCTAAAAAGCCCGGTACCTCATGCAACGCTGGTCCGCGCCCGGCGCTATCGACTGGCACGCGTACGCGAACAATTACAGGCGCAGGATTGTGCCGCGATTTTACTCTACGACCCGGTGAATATTCGCTACGCGCTCGATCTCAGTAACATGCAGGTCTGGACTGCGCACAACGCGATTCGCTACGCGCTGATTTTCGCCGATGGACCTGCAATCATGTTCGAATTCAGCGGTTGCCACCATTTATGCGAGGGTTACGAGGGTGTTGACGAAGTGCGTAACGCCATTTCTTGGATTTACATGACGGCGGGTGATCGAGCCGGCGAACGCGTGAATTTGTGGAGTGCAGAAATTGATGATCTGATGAAAACCCACGGTGGTGGTAACCGCAGACTCGCGATCGATAAAATAGAACCGATTGGACTCAAGGCGTTGGAAGCTCGTGGCCTCGAGTTTGTCGAGGGTCAACAATTGACCGAGCGTGCCCGTGCGATTAAAAGTGCAGACGAGCTGACCCTGATGCGTTGGACGATTCGAGTTTGCGAAGCGGGGATGGCGCGCATCTATGAGCATTCAAAGCCTGGTCGGACGGAACAGGAATTGTGGTCTGAGTTACATTTCGAAAACGCGCGTTCAGGCGGAGAGTGGCTGGAAACACGCCTCCTTACCTGTGGCTCGCGAACCAATCCCTGGTATCGGGAATGTTCGGACAATGGCTGCCAGCGCGGTGAGCTGATCTCCTTCGATACTGATATGGTTGGGCCTTACGGTTACTGTGCGGATCTGTCACGTTCCTGGACCTGCGGATACACGCGCATGACGAAAAAGCAGTCGCAGATATATACTGCCGCGGTCGATCAAATCTACCACAATCTCTCACTGATAAAGCCCGGCGTCAGCTTTCGCGAATTTAATGAAAAATCCTGGCAAATACCCGATAAATACCTACCTTACCGATACTCATTGGCGGTTCACGGTGTGGGGCTTGCCGACGAGTGGCCAGTGGTGCCACTACACCCGGATTTTGATTCTGCGCATAGCGGACACTTTGAAAAAAATATGACGGTTTGCGTTGAAAGTCTGATTGGTGAAAAAGGTAGCGAAAGCGTTAAGCTCGAGACACAGGTCGTTATCACCGAGCAGGGAATAGAACGACTGGATTCGTTTCCTTTTGAACAAACCTGATGCGAATCGATTGTTGAATCCAGGTCCCCTGATACTGGATGGCGAGAGCCTGGACCCTGGATTGCTGGTTCAGGCAGCTCGATCCATTCGCCCTGTGGTTCTGTCCGAGGCCGCATGGCGACGTATTTCGATTTCACGCAACATCGTTAACGGCATTGTGGAAAGTGGTCATGCGGCCTACGGGGTGACGACAGGAGTTGGTTCGCAAAAAGACTTTAAGGTATCCAGCGAAGCAATTATCCGATACAACCAGCGTCTAATCACGGCGCATGCGACGAGGGTACCTGGCCCCACTTTGAAACCTGAAACGGTGCGCGCTGCACTGATTTATATGGTAAACGCATTCGGGTGTGGTTTCTCTGGCGTATCCGAAGCACTGGTTCGATTATTGTTAAATAGAATCAAGTCCGACGAAATGCCGGAAATTGACGCCAGCGGCTCGGTCGGCGCGTCGGATTTAGTGCCGCTGGCACAGATTGCACATTGGCTCCTGTCATCGGATGAGGCCAGTTCGAGCGGGCTGCCAGGGGCAAAAGAAGCTATTTCACTGATCAATTCCAATGCCATCTCCTTGTCCATTGGTGCCGAACAACTGGTTGAGACGGAACAGCTGCTGTCTACATTTGATCTGACGGCGGCAGTTTCGATTGAAGGATTTCGGGGTAACCCCTGGGCTGTGTCTGAGCAGGCAAATGCTTCACATCGACGCAAAGGGCAGGCAAAGTCCGCAATGGCGATGCGGAACTGCCTGGCGAAGTCTGAATTGTGGCAGGCAGGAAAACCCCGGTTTCTACAGGACCCGCTTAGCTTTCGTTGTGCGAGCCAGGTTCACGGCACGGCGTGGGAGGCTTACTCACGGGCACTGGATATCTGGAAGGTGGAATTGAACTCGGTGCATGATAATCCAATTATTGATGTGGATGCGCAGACCGCGATCAGCCACGGTAATATGGATTCAACCGGAATCACTCTGGCGATCGATAGCCTTCGTCAGGCTTTAGCAAAGATCTGCGATTTATCCGGTGAAAGATTACATAAACAACAATGGCCCGCTTTTTCAGGGCTTCCGACAGGATTGTCAGAAGAGGACTCTGCAGTAGGCGGGGTACAGTTTCTCAATCTCGGTCATATCGCGGCCTCATTAATTGCCTCCACCAAAATCTGGGCAAGCCCACATCTGTTAATTTCGGTCGGCCAGGTGGCTGATGGTGTCGAAGATACCGCGGGTTACGCGTTACACAGCGTACACGACTTAAACCGCCTGGTGGATGCCGCCTGGAATATTGTAACGGTTGAAATGATTATCTCGGTCTGGGCCATTCTACGTAGGCGCCTGGACATACAATCTCTCGGCGAGAGAGTCCGGCATGTAGTTGAACGTCTAAAACC
>JBGMRM010000413.1:0-2668 GCA_048061415.1 Gammaproteobacteria bacterium
GCTATCAGTTCGTCGTCAAAGCCGATGCTGGAAACCAGTTCCATCTGATCGTCGGTATTAATCAGGCGTACCGCTCCGGCCGATGCATGAATGATTCGGGTTAAATTCTTGAGGAATTGTTCGAGCAGGTCACTCAGGTTTTGCGATGAATTAATACTCGATGCGACATCGTAAAGCACGGTCAGCGACAGGGTTTTTTGCTCGGTATATTCGGTAAATTTGACTAATTGTTGTTCGGTATCCCGGGACAGGTTATTCATCATATCGCCAAAGTCGTTTAGGTCTACCGCGAGTTCGGATAATTGTCCATGCCGTGGCACGGGAATTTTGCTGTTCAACTCGCCACTGCGCATTTTTTGAATCCAGACTTCGGTATCGAGCAAGGGCCGGATATAGTCCTTCCACAACAGGGTCATGGTTAAAAAAAATCCGCCGAAGACGGCCAGGCTGAGCGCGAGGAAAATCCCCTGATTTCTGGCCGAATCCCCGGGGGGATAGGCCATGACGGCAAAGCTAAGCAGTAAAATAGCCACCAGAAGAAAAAGCATCGATCCAAGGATCCGGCATTTTTTCACGCATTGCAGTACACCTTGCCAGCCCGGAGAATTAAATGTGGAGGGATTCCACAGGAAAACCGAGTTGACTCTCTCGTTGTCAGTTTTGGTCGACATTATCGGGTATTATCATCCGATGATACGGAGCAGTTGGGGTCAGCGGGGTTGATGAATATGAAGTTCTTTTCGCCGGAATCGAGTTCGACGTAGTCGATGGTTAACTCGCGCGCATGGTTGAGCGATTCCGGTGCAATCACCAGCTCCACACCTTCTGATTTTATTTTCACGTCGTGTTCCGACAGGGAATCGTCGAACCCCAGGGCATAATGGAAACGCCCATTCTCGAGTACCTTGATGGCGATTCGCATAGTAGCCTTGTCGATACCATTTTCCCGTGCGGAAAACTCAATTTGACCGGCGGCGCTCTTGCTTATGGTGATCATCGTGGCACGTATTTTTACAATGAAGTATAAAATTGACGAAGCGATCGACCCAGTCGCAGGTATCAGTCTGCCTCAAATGACAATAGCTCGCCAGTAAATTGCCAATTATTATACCATCGTTTTCGCCATCGATACCCTGACCACGTTTGACTCGGTAGGCGAAGCGGGTATCGGGCGGCAGGTTGGCAAGCGTCGAGTAATGAAATTCGTGTGCGTTTAACGAAGCGGGTTTCCGGGTTTCCACCCACGGATGCGCCGGGGTTGACTCTAGTTGCACATAACCGCGCCCCTGAGGTTTGCTGTGCATGATGACATCGGCGGGAATCACCTCAGCCATCGGTAGCGTTACCTCGTTATAGCGAATGCTTCGGGACAAATACATCAAACCGCCACATTCGGCATAAGCGGGTAAACCATTTTTTAATTTATCTTTAATATCAGCTAGTAATGAACGATTACTAGAAATTACATTAAGTTTTGTCTCAGGAAATCCTCCCCCCATAAACAAAGCATCGATATTTTCAGGTAAGGCGGCATCGATCGAGGTATCAAAGTCGACCAGCGTGGCCCCGTGTTCGGCAAAGCGGTCCAGGTCGGCCGGGTAATAAAATCCAAAGTTTCGGTCCCTGGCTATCGCGATACGCAGGCCACATTGCTCCGGTTTCTTAGAAAACTCCAGTTTAATATCGTCTGCTTCGGTCAATTCGCAGGCCAAAATCTTTTCCAGATCGACTTCGTCGCTTACGCGCGCCTGCAAATTCTGGATAAATCTTTCGGCCTCTTCTCCAATCTCGTTGCCCGGTATCAATCCGAGGTGTCGTTCGACCAGCGCCAGCGACCTGTCGCGGCCGACCACGCCAAATACTGGAATATCGGTGTAAGTTTCTACTGCCTCTACCAGCTTCGCACCGTGTCGATTGCCAGCCACTTTATTGAGAATAACCCCCGCAATCCGAACCCCGGGGTCGAACGCCTGGAGGCCGTTGAGTAACGATGCAATGCCCCGGGTAATCCCGACGCTGTCTAACACCAGCACCACGGGTAAATTTAGTAGCCTGGCCAGAGCCGCATTACTGTCTGAACCATCGAGCGAAAGACCGTCGTGCAGGCCCTTGTTGCCTTCGACCAGTGCTACATCGTTATTGGCGGTGTAATTGTGAAACTGGGATCGAATAAAACCGGCCGATGAGGTAAAAAAATCAAGGTTATGGCATGGTTTGCCGCTCGCGAGCCCTAGCCAGACTGGATCGATATAATCCGGTCCTTTTTTAAACGGCTGGACACTGTGCCCCAGGTTCTTCAGGGCAGCGCATATACACGTGGACAGCATTGTCTTACCCGAAGACTTATGCGCAGCGGAAATATACAGGGCTGTCATTTCGAATCTGGCAGTATCCGAAAGATCCGTAAGCTTAAGGTGATCAGCAGCAGGCTGATGGCAAATCCACCCAGGCCGAGCATGATTTCCCATTGCGAGGGCGAGTAGCTAGCAATCACACCATCGAAAAAAGACGATGTACTGTCATAGCCTTCGATCAGTGGCATCGGATAAGCCTGACCACCGATTATCAGCGCATAAAATTGAGCCATGCCGCCAATGATCACCAGGCTACTGATCAGTATAGTGCTCGCCCGGCTATTTTGTTTAAAGCGGACTCCGAGCAGCAGCAG
>JBGMRM010000414.1:0-2665 GCA_048061415.1 Gammaproteobacteria bacterium
TAGCTACGCGTACCGTAGCTTAGTTACTGCTGACCAATGCTAATCAAAAATTAGGTCTCGATGACTAAAGCCGGGTATTTCAGTCACTGTTTATCCGATCAATTCTGGGCAAACACATTTCACCCTATATGCTGCTGTAACCAGAATTCGAGTAGTGCGGCGTGCCAGAGTTTGCTGCCGTTTAAGCGTGTGAAATGTTGCTCGGGTTCATTTAATAAACGATCCAGGTAGGTTCGATTGAAAATACCTCGTTCGCGACTCTGCCGGCTGTTGAGCGTATCGGCCATAAACTGGTAAAACTCACCGCGCACGTATTTTAACGCCGGCATTGGGAAATAGCCTTTGGGCCGGTCGATTACCGCGTCCGGCACCCTGCCGCGGGCAATTTCCTTGAGCACACCCTTACCCTGGCGCCTGAGTTTCAACTCCGGTGGGCAGGAAGCCGCGAGTTCGACCAGTCGATGGTCGAGGAATGGGACCCGGGCTTCCAGACCCCAGGCCATGGTCATATTGTCCACGCGTTTTACCGGGTCGTCGACAATTAAAGTCGTCACGTCGAAACTGAGTACAGCGTCCATGAAACTGTCTGCCTGGTCGTTATTGAGATGTTCCTCGATCAGTGTGGCCGTGTAGTCCTCTGCCTGATACTTCGCCTCGACGCTATCGCAAAATTCGTGGTGATCGCGGTCTACATAAAGACTCGAGAATCGTTGTACGGGGGACCCCTCAGCCGCACGCATCTTCCCGTACCAGAAATAGCCGGCAAAAACTTCATCGGCGCCCTGACCGCTTTGCACCACTTTAACGCTTTTAGAGACCTGTTCGGACAACAGGAAGAAGGCGACCGCATCCTGGCCTACCATCGGTTCGGCCATGGCGCGTACCGCTTCGGGTAACCGGGTCAATACCTCGTCGTTGGGGATAAGATACTTGTGATGATCGGTATCGTACAGCTGCGCTACCTGATCCGAAAATTCAAATTCATTGCCCTTTTCTTCCGGTTGATCTTCAAATCCTATCGAGAATGTCTGGATTTTACCAACGCCGGCTTCGGCCAGCAACGCAACCAGCAGGCTGGAATCGAGCCCGCCGGAGAGTAAAACCCCTACCGGTACATCGGCTATCTGCAGGCGCCTTTTGACCGACTCCATCAAGGCGTCGTGGATTACATCGTTCCACTCCTGCGGTGTCATTTCCTGCTGCGGGCGTCGCGCCTGTAAGCTCCAGTACCTCGACTCGGCTAATTTCCCATCGATACCGACGCGCAGATAGAAAGCTGGACGGCATTTACGCACCCCCTTCAACAAGGTGCGCGGCGCCGGGATAACCGCATGCAGGCTGAGTTGATGGTGCAGGCCAACCGGGTCTATTCCGGTATCGCACTGCCCGGTAGCGAGCAAAGCCTGCGGATTCGAGGCGAAATAAAAACCCTCGGCGGTTTTGGCATAGTAAAGCGGTTTGATTCCGAGGCGATCGCGCGCCAGGAACAGTTGCTTTTCCTGACTGTCCCAAATCGCGAACGCGAACATTCCGTGCAATTTCTCAACCGCCTGATCACCCCAGCAGGCGTAGGCATTGAGAATCACCTCGGTATCGCTATGCGATCTGAACCGATAGCCGTCAGCGATTAACTGCTCGCGCAACTCGGGGTAGTTATAGATGGTTCCGTTAAAAACGATGGTATAACGCCGGGTCACATCGTGCATCGGCTGATGGCCAAGGGGCGACAGGTCGATGATCGACAATCGGCGGTGCCCGAGCATCAGTGAATCATCAAACCATTCACCTCGATCGTCTGGTCCGCGTTTCGCTACTTTCGCTGACATGGATCGCGCAAGATCAGGGTCTATGCCTTCCCCGCTAAAATTCAATGCGCCATACAGCCCGCACATATAACCTCACAAATTATAGTATTATTGATTAATTTCAACGACTTATCAGAGATTCATTGCGCCGTTTTGGGAAAGCCCCTATACTCCGCCGCGTACAAGGAGGATAGGGACACGATCCAGCTGGGCGGACGTGTCGCACCTCATATTCTAAACATATATTTTCGGGAGTCACCAATGAATCCGCTAAAATCCATCACCGGGACTATCGTTACAGGTGTTGTTTTATCAGCACTCGTTATGCTGGTCTACGCAGACGGCTCTACCAACCCGCTAGAGTGGACAGTGTGGTTCCATGTCCTCGCCGGCGTCACCTGGATTGGGCTACTGTATTATTTCAACTTTATACAGGTACCAGCGGTCGCGACTGCACTGTCTGAAGCCGATGGCGGTGGCCCGGGAGCAGCCGCGATAAACAAATACATTGCACCTAATGCACTGCTCTGGTTTCGCTGGGCCGCGCTTGCAACCTGGCTGTCGGGCGCTGCACTATTGTTTGAAATGGGTATCCTGGGCGATGCATTCATGTTGCAATCGGGTGCCGCCGTTATCGGTATCGGCGCCTGGCTGGGTACCATCATGCTGTTTAATGTGTGGGTACTGATCTGGCCAAATCAGAGGAAAATTCTCGGCCTCGACGGCCAGTCGCACGAAGCAGATGTGATCGCCAAAGCGAAATTCACCGCGCTGATGGCGTCGCGCACCAATACCGCGCTATCGGTTCCGATGTTGTTGTCCATGACCGCTTACGCCCACG
This sequence comes from Gammaproteobacteria bacterium, assembly GCA_048061415.1. Classification (GTDB taxonomy): domain Bacteria; phylum Pseudomonadota; class Gammaproteobacteria. The sequence goes on from JBGMRM010000414.1 coordinate 2,647, forward strand.
GCGGATTTCCGTTTTAAGG
>JBGMRM010000415.1:0-2657 GCA_048061415.1 Gammaproteobacteria bacterium
ATGGCGCAATATTACCAGCGCCCGGTATAATAGAGCGTATTCGGCTTTTCCCCCACAAAATCAATCGTTTACAGTAAGCGACTGGACGCACGATAATAACTCAACCAGATTTAGAAAAATGCGTGCTAGCGCACATTTATGGCGGCTGGATCGAAACGCTAGCCTGCAGGCTTCGATAAACATAGTCGAGCGTCCCATAGGCGCCGGTGGATGCGCTAGAGGTCAAGCGGTAGGTAGTAACCGCCGTAGTGCCTTCGGTATGCACCGACGAGCTACAGCTCAGGTTCACGCTAAAGGCGCTCAGGGCAGCGCCCGTGGGGTTAAAACTGGTATTCGAGCAATTGCCACCGACAATCGAATCGTAAATCGACCACTCCATTCCAGCACGCGCGGCCTGCATTGCCCGGGCGCCCTGCAGGCTATAGACCAGCGTGATTTGCTGTACCACGCGTGCATTGACCATGTAAATACCCAGCACGGCGACCACCGCAATCAAAAATAACGCTGTAAGCAGGGTAAAACCCGTGTCTTTTTTATCCCTGACCATACTGACCTCGAAAATATAGTGTATTTATCGTGGCAGGGTGCTGACGCCGCCATTGCGGAATAGACGCATTTTTAATCATGGTACGTTGTCTACGTGGACCTGATGCAGCAGCGAAATGCTTTCACCGCTGGCATCGTCAAGCGTGATTTCTATCGTGACCATTCCCCCACGTTGCGCGGTGCCCGCCTGATAGGTAATTGAACAGGCCGCTACCTGTGTCACCACAGGTCCGCTCGCGGCCCCCGCGGGCGCCGAGGTTGGCTGCGCTATCTGGTAGGCATAATTACTATACCGCGTCATGCTCCTGCTTGCCGGATTGCAGATATAGCTGACCGGGCCATCGACGATATACGCGCGTTGGCCGGGAGATTGTTGGGAAAACTGGAAGGCCGGAACCATGGTGATATGGTGTTCGGCGCCATTCGCGGTCAGGGTCAGCGTGGCGCCGGACGGCGTCACGATGCCGGGGTTAAAATTATTCACCGCATCGGAATAAAAATTGGCCGGCGCCGTGTTATAGATGACCAGTCGTTGCCCGGCCGCGAGTACAGTCGGAGCGGCGATATTCAATTGTCCGAGAAAGTTGAATTCCGTATCGGGCGCGGAAAAATCGAGAATATCGGTATCGGCGCTAAACCCGCCGCCGAATTCGTCCCGATACCTGGCGCCATCGATGCTGTTGACCATTTCCAGCGCCCACCCGGCGCCGACTGTACTGATACGAATACTGTTGGGCAGCGCACGTCGTACATCGCGCGCCACCTGCCGCACCGCCATTTCGGCCTGGTCGACCAGTTGCTGACGCCTGAGCTGGTCGGTGTAGGCATTGATCGGCGTGGTAATCAACAACCCGGCGCCGCCCGCGAGCACGCCCAGCAACAGGATCACGACGATCAGTTCGATCAGCGAAAAAGCAGCCTGTCTGGTGCGCTTTTGCATCAGTAATTGGTCCGATAACCGCTTAAAAGGATGGGGTCGATGGCTGGGTGGTCGACGCTGATGTCGATACGTAGCGAATCGGCCGCCGCTATGCCGTTGAGCGAGTCGCCACTCACGGTAACGCTAATGCTGTAGGCACTCAGGGTCGCGATGGCATTGCCATTTTGGTCCCTGACCAGGGTATCGGGGAGCGTGTTATAGTCCTGCACATCATCGTAGTTTGGCCGGGTTTCACCGCCTATGCCATCCGGGTCGATAAACGCCTTGAGCAGGATTTCCTCCATGTAAGCTTCCGCGATCGAGACCGCCTGTTGCTGGATCATCGGGTCGGCGCTGCCACGGATCGAGCCGGTAAAAACACCCAGCAACGCGGCGGCAGCGATCGCCAGCACTACAATCGTGGTAATCACTTCGATTAAGGTGAAACCGGAATACCGCCCGGTCGCTAGGTTAGGGGACATCGACCAATCCCGTTTGCGCGTAAACATTGAAACTGAGGGTCGTAGTTCCATCCGACAGGATCAGCGTATCGTCGCCGGTATCCAGCGTCCCGCGCGCGTTAAAAATGAGGGTCGCGGCCGACAGGGAAAATCCGCTGGGCATGTTGAAATTCTGGTAATCATTGCTGCGATTGGCCGGATTCTTCACCGGCAGCGTGAAATCATTCGCGGTGCAAGTCGAGCTCTGGTGTAATTGATAACCCGTGGCAAGGGTGCGCACGCGTACATCGCAACCGGTGCTGATCGCCAGTTTCTGCGCAAACTGCACCGCGTCGACGGTATCGTTGAAAAAACCCCGGACCGCAAATTCGTCCGGGCCAAAAAGACGCCCCAGGGCGAATACCGATAATATCCCGAGTAACACCAAGACGGTCAGCAACTCGATTAGTGAAAACCCGGCGATATCTTTATTTTGGTCTAAACTCATGAGAGACAGATCACAAAAATCGTGAGAAACAGATCACAAATATTCTAAAATATCATTTACTTATGGAACTATTCTAGTATATTACATTAACTTATAAAGGATATATAAAAGAAATTTACTTATTTTACTCTCGTGGGAGTTTTTAACATGCAAAAATTACAAAAGGGTTTTACCCTGATCGAACTGGTAGTCGTTATCGTGCTGCTGGGTATCCTGGGCGTCACCGCGCTGGGTAAATACCAGG
>JBGMRM010000416.1:0-2654 GCA_048061415.1 Gammaproteobacteria bacterium
TGCCCGTTTCTCCCACGATCAGAATGTTACCGTCGGTGGGCGCCACCCGGCCGATGCGGCCGAGTAGATTAAGCATCGGTTCACAGTCACCGATCATGCCGTCGATCGGATAGTCCCTCGCGACCTCTTTTTGCAGCAATGTGTTTTGTTGTTCGATCATGGCCCTGTCCAGGATGCGCTTTACCGTCATGATCATTTCATCGTGGTTGAAGGGTTTGGCGATATAATCGACTGCGCCTTCTTTCATCGCATCCACCGCTGATTGCACGGTTGAATAACTGGTCATAATCAGTACTGGCGTTGGAGCCGCTCTGCCGATCAACGTGGTACCCGGTTCACCGGGCAGGCGTAAGTCGGAAATGATCAGGTCGAATTTGGTGCTGGCTTTTTCCTCGGCTTCGGCAACCGAGCTGACACCGATAACCAGGTAACCCTGCCGCTCGAGTAATCGGATCAAACTTTCCAGGATGATCGGTTCATCCTCGACCACCAGGATTTGACTCATGCGCTCACCTCCTGCCGGGAGAAGGGTGTTTCTTTATTCATGGGTAAAATAATTTCGAACCGGCAGCCATCGCCATAGCGGCTGGAGACCGATATCGATCCCCCGTGTTCCTGAATTATGTTGTAGCTCAAGGACAGGCCGAGACCGGTGCCTTCGCCTACATTTTTGGTGGTAAAAAATGGTTCAAAAACTTTTGAGAGGTGCTCCTCTTTAATGCCCCGGCCATAATCCGTGACGGTAATAATTACATTCTTGCCATTGGTTTTAGTGTCGAATAAAACGCACTGCCCCTGGCTGGAGGCATCGGCGGCATTACTCAGTAGATTGACAAATACCTGCATCAGCTTTTGTGGATAGCCCCTTACGACAACCGAGGGATCGCATCGGTTTTCGTATTTTAGCTGTTTGCCTGTACCGCTGAGTGAAACTAGCCTGATCGCTTCCTCGATCGAATGGTGTATGCTCAGCGATTCGGTGGCCTGATCGAGAGGTGCGCCAGCGTGACTAAAATTAACCAGTGATCCAACTATATTACTGACCCGTTCGGTTTGGGTGAGGATTTGCCTCAGGCCGTTTTGTAATACTTCGGTATTATTCGGGTCGATCTGCATATCCTGCGCGAGACAGGCGATTCCGGTAATAGGATTACCGATTTCGTGGGCCACGCCGGTAGCGAGTTGGCCTATCGAGGCCAGCCGCTCGCTGTGCGCCAGTCTTTCTTCGAGCGAATAACGTTCGCTGTGATTTTCCACAAGAATGACGATACCACGATTTTTTTCCTGCTCGTGGGCCACCACCGCCTTGAATAAATTTAAAATGTGCGGTTGGTCGTTTATTTGAATTTTCAACTTGGATATCTGAAATTCCGGGATATCGATAAACGAACTGAAAAGCGCACGCCAGGGTTCGTCCAGTTGTTCGATCGAAGTTCCAATAACCGCATTCTGTTCGATTGCAGCTATGCGCGACATGGCGTTGTTCCAGCTAATAATGCGATGGTCATGGCTCAGCGAAACCACGCCCAGTGGCAGGTCCTGTAGAACCTGGAAATGAAAACGCCTTAAAGAATCGAGTTCGCTGGATACCCCTTCGAGTCGCGTGCGCGATTCCTCCTGCTTGTCCTCGACAAACTGAATTGTGTCTGCCAGGGCAGATTTTGTGGCGGGGTCTATTTGCAGGTGTTCATTAACAATCATGCGCGACAAAACCGGGCCAACCAGGCCGGAAAGATTACGGTTGATTTGAGCCCGCAGCATGGGTAAATCCCTGGTGCCTATATCGGCAGCGACCAGACCGAGGTCGGCCAGCGCGCGGCTGACTTCGTTGTGGGCCAGGTCGGTACCGATGATCTTGGATAACTGCTGCTCGAATTCAGGAATCGATGCAGCCTGAACCGCTCCCTCGGGAATGAGTAATCCTTCACGAAAGCAGGCATCGGCCGCTTCGCGTTCACCCTCGCTCTGCGGTACTTTTAGTGAGAATAATATAAACATCAGGCTATTCCACATTAAAGACCATAACGCGCTATCGGTGGTGCTCATGGACAAATCGGGGATATTGAAAAAAGGCGTGGTAATGATGCCGGCGCGCTCGAACAGAGGCACTAACAGGGTAACGGCCCAAATAGTACCGCCGGTCACCAGGCCTGCGATAAATCCGGTTCGACTCGCTCGCTTCCAGTACAACAGCCCGACGATACCCGGCAGGCACTGCGCCACTGCGACAAACGAAATTAATCCCAGGCCCGCAAGCCCCTGGTTTTGACGCTGTAACAGGAAAAAGCCGTACCCGGCGGCGATGATCAAAACGATCACCAGTCGACGGCCCCATAGCAACCACTGGTACATGCTGGCGCCCCGCGATAGTCGGGGTGGGAAGCTGGCCGGTAATACCAGGTGATTCATACACATAGACGCGAGCGCAAGCGTGGTCACGATGATCATTGCGCTGGCGGCCGATAATCCACCGAGGAAGGTCAATATTGGCAGTATCGATGAGCCACTTTCCAGGGTGATACCGAGTACATACAGGTCTGCCGGAATAGCCATGCTGAGAGATTCTCCTGCCCACAGGATCGGTGGGATAGACAGGTTCAGCAGTAACAAAAATAACGGGAAAGCCCAGCTCGCGGTATCGAGGCTTCGCCGGT
>JBGMRM010000417.1:0-2644 GCA_048061415.1 Gammaproteobacteria bacterium
ACCTGTATGTACAAATGCACGTAAAACCACACCCGATATTCAAGCGCGATAACGCCGACCTGTATTGCGACGTGCCGATTAGTATCGTTACCGCAGCCCTGGGTGGGGAACTCGAAGTTCCAAGTTTGAGGGGACGTTTGAACCTCAAGGTGCCGCCTGGCACGCAGACGCACAAGTCGTTTCGAATGCGTGGAAAAGGTGTCAAACCGGTAAGGGGTGGTCCGACAGGAGATTTAATTTGTAGAATTATCGTAGAGACGCCGGTTAAACTGAATGCCGAGCAAAGAGAATTACTTGAAATGTTTGGAAAATTGATGGGTAAGGCGGTGAATAAACATAGTCCCAACGAAAAATCGTGGATAGATAGCATGAAGAAGTTTTTCGAAGACATGAAACCCTGAAACCGTGGGTAAAACAAATATAGCGATTGCTGGAGCGGCCGGGCGTATGGGCCGACATCTGGTACAGGCTTGTGCGGCGGCTGAAGGCACGGCTCTAACGCAGGCGATCGAGAAGGCGGATAATTCACTGATTGGATCGGATGCAGGGCTTGTGGCTGGTATAGACGCTCAGAACGTATTGATTTCCGATTCACTCGACACCGACAAGTTTGATGTTTTAATCGATTTTACCCACCCAACTGTAACTGCTAGATATCTCGATTTATGCCTTCAGCATAATAAAAAGATGGTGATAGGCACGACTGGCTGCGACCAGGCTCTGGAAAACAAACTAAGCGCGGCTGGAGAGACCATCGCTATCATGTATGCGCCTAATATGAGCGTAGGGGTCAATCTTTGTTTACAGTTATTGCGAACCGCAGCAACTGTGCTGGGTGACACGGTCGATATCGAAATTATAGAAGCTCATCACCGCGACAAAATCGATGCACCATCGGGTACCGCGTTAAAAATGGGGCAGGTAATCGCCGAGTCACTCGGACGCGATCTGGATAGCTGTGCGGTATACGGCCGCGAAGGTCAAACCGGAGTAAGGCAGCGCCAGACTATAGGCTTCGAAACCATTCGGGCCGGCGATATAGTCGGTGAACACACGGTATTATTTGCTGCCGACGGCGAACGCATCGAAATCACCCACAAGGCATCTAGCCGGATGACGTTTGCCAATGGCGCCGTGCGCGCCAGCCAGTGGATCATGCAAAAAGAACATGGCCTTTACAGTATGCGAGATGTGCTAAATTTATAACCCCGATACCTGAAATTGAATGATTCAACCTGAATAAAGTGAAAGGAAACAAATGAGTGATTCGAAGTTACTCAAGGAGTTAAAAGCTAAAATCAAAGAACTTGAATCCAGGTTACAGGATCATGTTATTAAGCAAAAGGAATTACACAGTTACAAGCAACAAATAGACGCCATGTTTGACAATGCTCCGGTCGAACTATATCTCAAGGACCGCGAAGGCAGATACCTTAAAATTAACAGGCATTTCGAAAAAATATTTGGGGTCAGGAACGAGGACCTCGTAGGCAAGTTACCGTCGGACGCCCATAAACCGGAACTGGCGGAATCGACCAGTAATCAGGATATGGCGGTGTTAAGCAGTGGGAAGGTTGTTCGCCGGGAAGAAAAAGTACAACTGCTAACGGATTCCCGAATACACACCCTGTTAACCATCAAGTTTCCCATTTTCGATACTGAAGGGCGAGTCGATGGTCTTGGCGCAATCGCCACCGATATAACCGACCAAAAACTGGCAGAAGAACGCTTTCGCGACATGGTCAATACCATCGACGGTATTGTATGGGAGGCCTTTACAACTGAAAATCAATTTTCATACGTTAGCCAGCAGGCGGTTCGGTTTTTAGGATATTCGATCGAAGAATGGTTAGTACCTGGGTTCTGGGTTGAAAAAATGCACCCGAAAGACCGAGACCGGGTTATTGAAAATTGCAGGAAGAGCTTGACTAATGGTCTGGATCGGTTCGAACTGGAGTATCGGCTCATTGCAAAAGATGGCCGCATTGTATGGGTGCGTGACCTGATCTCGGTCAGTAGGGAAGACGATAACCAGCCCCTGTTACGTGGGGTCATGATCGATATCACGCGGCAAAAAGAAATCGAGGAATTAACCAGGTCTGCTGAAAACCGCTTTAAAACAATATATATGGCGGCCCCTTTAGGCATCGTATTAACCGACCTGGCGACTGGCAACCTGATCGAGTCAAACCCGGCTTATTCCAGAATTATTGGGCGCAGTATGGATGAAATGAAAAGTCTGGGTTGGCAGGCTATCACTCACCCTGACGACCTTGAGCAGGATCTACACCAGTTGAAGCAGATGCAGGAAGGAAGGAAAACGAGTTATAAATTTTCTAAAAGATTCATTAAACCAGATGATAGTGTTGTATGGGTCGAATTGACCGCAGTTCTGATTAGTACCGAAGGCGACTCCCGATCTCAGTATCTCGCCATACTGGAAGACATCACCGAACGCAGACAATTCGAAGAAAGAATTTGGCAGCAGGCCAATTATGATTTACTCACTGGCTTACCCAACCGAAATATGCTCCAGGACAGGCTGGAACAACTCATTAAGAAAGAGAAACGTGGTGGACTGGAATTTGCACTGCTATTAATCGATCTCGATCAATTTAAGGAAGTCAACGATACCCTGGGCCAT
>JBGMRM010000418.1:0-2642 GCA_048061415.1 Gammaproteobacteria bacterium
AAGCACGCCGAATTGCGCAATCACCGCTCCGGTGCGAGGTCGGGCCCACTCGTCGGCGCTGAGGATGAATATACGGGAGCTAGCAGCTTTTAGCGGAAGCGCGAAAACCAGTAGCATCGCAAACAGAAATAACTTATTTATCGGTACCCTCAATTTTTTTTCCAGGTTTATCTTCTTCAAATTCTCTGATCAACTCAAGCACCGGTTCATCCCAGGTGCCTGTTACCTTGTATTCGATTTCGACACTCTTGTCGATTTGCTTCTTAAACAGTTTCTGTAATATCAAAAGCCCCCAGCCCGCGGCATTACCCCAGGCAAGGCTGCCTATAACCGGGAGGGTTTGCCTGATTTTAGGCACTATGATCATCGTTTGATCGTAGTCTCTATCGAGTAATCCTGTTCGTCCGGAAATATTGACCCTGGCCGATGGTCCGTTCATGCTGGTATCGTTAGTATACAGGTTCCCCTGGTCGATTTTAAAGGTTCCAGCCAATTTATCGAATTGTAATCCATCGACCACTATATCCCCGAAATCGAGTAACAGGCGTCTTGGTAGCGCACTTAAACTAAGCAGCCCAACCAGCCTGCCGGAGCCTGGCTCTACATCTTTTAATACACCGTCAACTACGTCGAATCTCGCTTCACCAATCAGACTACCCCAGTCCACACGTAATAATTCCCCCGACCAGCCCGCCCGGCCTTCGATGTCCACCTCTCCCCCATATATGATGTCGCCAAGATCGAGGCTCGCAATGGTTTGACCGAATTCCTTCCCCTTGATCGATACCTGGAGCGTGGTGAAATGTTCGTTTACGCCGAGGAGGTACTGCCAGTTTGCACTTAATTTCAGGGTGAGATCGTTGCGCCGTAATTCCATTGAATCTATGACCAGGGTATCGCCCTCCAAACGAGCGTTAAGGATCAAATCGGTAAACAATACGTCGTTATATTCGAATACTTTACTGCGTAACTGGAGATCGAATAAATCGGTCGGCAACACCCCGCTTGATTCTGATTTCGGTTCCAGTGTCCGAAACTTGATATATTCGAGGTCAGCGGTGACCGGATTTTCCGCCGAGTAAGAAAATGGAATTTCATAATTGCCCTTGACCAGAGACGAGTCAAGCGTGCCGGCAAAACCGAGCGGCGTCCGTACTAACAGAAAGTCCGCATCGTTAAAATTGTGCCCAAAAAATGATACGGATTGAACTTCGAGGTCTGCGGATTCGAGTAAATCCGTCAAACTTGTCGAATCGCCTGGCTGCGAGGCAACGATGGCCTTGCGAAATTCCAGCCAGCCGTCGAGTGCCAGCCTGGGCATGGAACCATATAATCTAAGCCCCCTGGGGACAGGCTCTTTGAGCGGGGCGGAAAAACCTATATCCATCGCTACCAGCCGGTATTCACCCCGTTTATCCGAATGCAGGCGTCCACGCGCCTTGATATCCGAACCAAAGTCGACCTTAAAGTCAATATCGTCGGCCTCAAAAATCGATAGTTCCGCAGAAAAGTCTCGCTGGATTTCTGCTTTTTTGCTAAACGGTTCCGGGAAGGAAACCTGGGTCTTTTCAAGTTTGCTGGTGGCTCGAATTTGCACCACCGGCAGGCGCTGGCTATCCTGCTGGTTGGCAATGGCCAGCCTGATTTGCCACGGACTTCGGCCTTCAAATCCCCGTGCGAGGAATTCCGGCAACCGGTTGAGTACTTTCTGGGAATCCATCTGGCCATTAGCCAGCACGATAGTCTGTCGATTTTCAGCAGTGCTGCCGATGGTGAAGTCTACCGGGTCTTTAAAATAAAACGCATTGATCCCTTCACTCGACACTCCCTTTTCGGTCACGCGCACCTCTCCGTCGATACCCGACAGTTCCACACCCCAGGCAGGCGCCTTAAATGCAGCCTGATCGAAATTAAGTTTCACATCGACGCTGTTTTTAGCACCCCGTTCATTGACTGATATCGAAAGGTCGAGCTTTGCGCGTACCGTCCCTTCGATATCGCGCAGATATCCCCCAAGAAATGCCTGTTTGCGACCGAGCGGCACGCTAAACCAGGTTTGTAGCGCCTTCGCGGTATTAGTACTGGTTTCGATATCCACTTCTACGACTGCATTGGCCAGGTCCGCTATCTTAATGCGACCCTTGCCACTGTCGATTTCCCCGAATTTGACCTGCTCGAGCTCGATTTCCATGCCCGCATTGTGAAACATGACACGCCCTTTCGCCTGTCTTGCCGGAGCCCATTTCGGGTCGAACAAAATTTCGGCATTATCGATATCAAAATCGACGAACATCTCACCGGCATTTCGCTCAGAAAACGATTTTATGCCATCGGTACGACCGTGAAATAATAATTCACCGGCCGAAATATCGATCTTCCGGATTCCCTGATCGAGCCAGGCCACCACTTTTTCCGGAAGCAGTTTGAGCGGTAAATATTTGCCGTTACTACTTCCCTTACCATCCTCGAACTGCGCCCTGAGATAAAGAAAGGGTGCGCCTGCCCGATCGGTTTCCATGCGCATTCGACCGACCAGCCTGATGTCGGTATTAGCTACCTCAAAGCGGGGTACCGAAACAACCAGGCCATCGTCAACGAGGCTGGTATAAGCCTGTACCTGTAACCTGTCGATTTCAAATGGT
>JBGMRM010000419.1:0-2634 GCA_048061415.1 Gammaproteobacteria bacterium
ACTTGAAGCGCCTTCAACTTGAATGACTCAGCTGTTGCTCAAGGCTTTTCAAATCGCCTAGTACCCATAATTGAGAAATTTTCAAACCTGAAAACCTGAACAAAGCAGCCCCCGCCCAGGATATCTTTTTATGCGTCGCCGGGTAGCCCATAAATTCCGCATCGTGAACCCCGCCAAACAGCATTTTTGCGAAGACCTTTCCGGGTTGTACGACGATATCCTCGATCAGGCAGTGATAGTCCGACAATGCGGAGTGAAGGTCATTCACATAAGTCGCAAAACCTTCATGCCCCCGTTCTTCACGGCCAAGCGACCCACGAAACAAAAAGTCGCTATGCAGGATATTCGGAATTTCCGCCAGATTCTTTTTATCCCAGATTTCGGCATAGAATTTTCTAACTTGTGCTTCGTACTGATCCATAACCCTATTCTCGTCATCGACCTGCCGTGACCCGTCTAAATTATTAATCACGCGATGTATCGTATATCAGGATTTACGTATCAGGATTTACGCTAACATCATTTTATCTGAGAGTTTCAAAACGGGATTGAAACGCTTTTATTATCTCGTCAGCTTCCGCCTCATCGAGTCCCAATCCAAATTTATAGATACCCTGGTTATAATCGAACGCGATAGTACCGCCCGCGAGTCCCCAAAATTCCATCCCCCCACCCATTTCCAGGTTCGATGCTGTCTGTGGGTTCAGGCGTAAGTTTGAAATTAGACCTGTCTGGTAGCTTTGGGATCTGGAAAACAATACATAATTTCTGGAATGCCTCAACTCGCTGGCGCTGATTCTGATGATTTCGCAACCCTTTTCATTCCACAACCACATGAGCACCGCGACCAGCCCGCCCAGCGTCCAGGCAACTATCCAAAAAACCAGAATAGCGTCAGGGGACTGTCCATTGGTGTTAATCAGTTTACTGAGAATCGCTACTTCACCATAAACCCAACCGATGATCCATAGCACCAGTACGAAATTGACAAGCGGGTTCTTCGTGGCAGGAATTATCACCTCTATTCCCTGCTCGTACTGGTTGATTATTGATCGCCGTTTTCTGGAATCAACTGTCGCCATATCAAATTCTTCATATTCCATTAACGCCTGCCAAAAACAACCGAAGGCGTGAAGCTAAATGAATGTATACAGATAGAATAACATGAATCGATACCGCCTATGACCCGCATGGCGATTCCGATTATTGCGTGTAGTTGCCGATTCTATTCCAGCGGATATTCTGAGCTGGACTTTGCATCCAGTACTTTATTTCGCTTCGTTCGCACCGCTCTCCAGTAAAGCGGTATTACGATGAACACGTAAACCAGGACACAGGCGATCGCCAGGGTACGGTAATCGATCGGGAGCTCATATTCGCATTCGACAAAAAAGCATGCGCTCACATAAGCCACGATGACAAAACCGAGGATAAGAAAAATTCTTGCCACGATTTATTTCTCCCTGACGGCAGGACTATCAGGTTTCATCCTGGCTGTTAGCATAAATAAAATTCTTGAGTCCCACGCCGACCAGGAACATCAGCACGGATACCACCCAGGCGATCGTTAAATACCAGTAATCAGGGTCAGCCTTATCCACCAGACTGGAGTGTACGCAGTCCCAGCAGTGTATTGTGAAAAAATTATTCGGTTCGCGTGTGGCGGGCAATATATAATGCCCGTTTTTTCAGTCAGAAACCCTTATGACCGATTCTCCGATCATCATTGAAGTCGGCTCAGAAAGCCCCGACAGTTGTGTCATCTGGTTGCATGGCCTCGGTGCCGATGGGCATGATTTCGAGCCGATCGTAGCAGAACTGAAACTCGATGTTGGGTTGAATACCCGGTTTATTTTTCCGCACGCACCAATGATACCGGTGACGATTAATCAGGGTTTCGTGATGCGAGCCTGGTTCGATATTCGCGCTGCCAGCATCGACGCCGAGCAGGATGAAAAGGGAATTCGCGATTCGTCCAAACGGGTGAATAAAGTGATCGAAGAACAGATCAAAGCTGGCATCAAATCCGAGCGCATCGTGCTGGCTGGTTTTTCGCAGGGCGGCGCAATCGCTTTGCATGCGGCGTTGCGCTATCCAGAGCGCCTGGCAGGGATCATGGCGCTTTCGACCTACTTACCGCTAGCAGATACTCTCGTCAGGGAGAAAAACAAGGCCAATAGTAAGATCCCGATTTTACTCGCGCACGGATCTATAGACCCGGTGATAGCAGTTAAACTCGGCCAACAGTCGCGTACGTTACTTGTAAAACAGGGCTACAAACCCGAATGGCACGAATATAAGGGCATGCAGCACAGCGTTTCGGAAAAAGAAATCTACGATATCGCCGAATGGCTGGAGCAAGTTCTATTGGGATAGTCAGGTCCATTAAAAGCACTGCTACGCCGGGCTTGATCCCACTACTGTCGGATTAATTTATACAATCAATGATATTCGCCGAGAAAATCAACGCTTTACTCAATTTATCTGTGTATGAGACTTGATTTTTAGATGAACGATAAAGGGTAATGGCTGAACTCTGGGTAGCGTAACCACCGGTATACTATTACAGGAACGCCGTAAACCCTTCCCTGGGGGCTCGTGCGCGACATCCCTGTCGCACAACGTCCTGTAATA
>JBGMRM010000420.1:0-2628 GCA_048061415.1 Gammaproteobacteria bacterium
CAGGGAAATGTCCCTGAAAAAATGGTTCGTTAACCGTTACGTTTTTTAATGCCAGCAGCGAAGCGCCGACTTCCATTTCAAGCACCCGGTCGACCAGTAAGAAAGGATATCGGTGTGGTAAAAAATCCATCACCCTGTTAATTTCGAATTCAGACATAAATCCTCGATTTGTCATTATTTTTTGCTACACCGGTTAACCATCAGTGCCGATAATTTATTGATGCTTTTTCTCCATCATCGCAACCGTCCTGGCTAGCCTGTCCAGTGATTTGTACCGTACATTATTTTTATGCCAGAGGCTATTCTCGAGCAACGGTGTGCCCGATGAATATACCCCGGGTTTTTTAATATCCTTGGTCACCAGCGACATTGCAGTAATGGTCACATGATCGACAATGCTAAGATGCCCCAGTACCACCGCGGCACCCGAGATTTTACAATAACGGCCAATATGCGCGCTGCCCGCGATACCCACACAGGCGGCGATTGCAGTATGAGCGCCAATATGTACGTTATGCGCCACCTGGATTAAATTATCGAGCTTACAACCCTGCTCGATGATGGTGTCGTCCAGTGCACCCCTGTCTATCGTGGAATTGGCGCCTATCTCGACATCGTCATGTAATATAACTGTTCCGATCTGTGGAACTTTTTCCCACTTCTGTTGATGAAATACCAGGCCGAAGCCATCGGATCCGAGTACGACGCCCGGGTGCAGTATGCACCGACTACCGATTTCTACCCGCTCGCCGACCGTTACCCGACAATGTATCCGGCAATCGCCTGCTATTTTCGCACCCTGCTCGATTACGCTCGAAGCACCTATCGATGTGTTATCGGCTATCACGACACCATCACCGATAACCGCTAATGGGCCTATGGATACGTTGGCACCGAGTTGCGCATCGGGTGAAACCTGGGCCGATTCGTGTATCCCTTTTTGCCTGCCATAGACCAGTTCTGGCTTGAGCAGGTCGATGGCCTGGACAAAGCTGTATCTAGGGTTTTGGGCGAACAACAATGCCTTGTCGCTCACTTCAGATTCAAATTTATTCGGTACGATCACCGCCGAACATTGACTTTCAGGAAAATCGCGCGCGTATTTTAGATGCTGAATGAAGCTAAGGTCTCCGTTTACCGAACTCAATAGCGAAGCGACCCCAGAAATTTCCAGATCCGCATCACCCTGATACTCCAGCTGGAGATGGGTCGCGAGTTGGTGCAGGGTCAGTTTCATATTCCTTAGTTTGGCCTTTTGTAACGTGTCGACCGCGCTTATCTACTGGCGATGACCAGAGATGACCATGAATAAGCGGGATGATACAACTCGTCCGTCTAACTCGGCTACTGGGCGGCTTCCCCAGCAGTTTCCGACTGCTGTTTTAGCATGTCCACAATTTGGGTTGTGATATCGATTTGGCCCGATACGTAACTAACGCCTTCGGTCAAAATTAAGTCGAATTTTCCGTTATCCCCTAGCTGTTCGAGAACTTTCGCTATGACCCGTTGTAATTCACGAATGCCTTCATTTCTACGCAGATTCTGATCTTCGCGAAATTCCTGTTCCAGAAACTTCAACTGGCTAACCTTGAGTCTGATTTCTCGCTCGAGCTTACGGCGGGTAGTAGCGTTAATTGCGACATCTTTCGATTTTAACTGTTCTTCGATGGACAGAAGTTCTTGCCTCTTTTCCCTGATTTGCGCTTCCCGTGGTTCAAACTCAGCCTTCAGGCGTTCTTCGACCCTGCGCGCCTGGGGTGCTTCCTTCAATACCCGGGCCGTGTTAACGAAGCCTATTTTGTACGGCGCAGTTTCGGCCAGCGCTGCACTACCTGTCAGCACCAGGGTCAGGATGGTCAGATATCGGATGAAACGGTTCAAGCATACCTCTGTATTTAAAATGTTGCACCCAGCGCAAACTGGAACTGCCGAATATCATCGCTGGGCTCGTCATTGAGCGGAAAAGCATAGCTGAATTCCAGCGGCCCAATTATCGAAAACCATTTGGCAGACAGGCCTACCGATTGCCTGATCTCCCTGCTCTGGAAAGAGTTTACATCGGCGAAGACATTACCCGCATCGAAGTATACCCCAAGGCGAAAGGTTTCTGAACTGCCTAGCGATTCGACCGGTATCAAAATCTCGACTGTGGTTGAAACCTGCAGGTTACCGCCGAATGGGTTGCCCTGACTATCCAGTGGACCCAGGCTATTGCGATCGTATCCACGCACCGATCGTATGCCACCAGAGGTGAATTTCTCGAAAAACGGCAAGTCCGTCGTTTTATTGTACCTGTCACCAAAGCCGATCCGAGCACGATAGGCCAGGGTGATATTTTCGCTCAGCGCGAATGCCGAACGATGCAGGTATCGGATTTTATAAAAATCCAGATCGCCACTGAATATCTCCAGACTGATGCTGTTCAAATAACCCTGACTGGCAAAAATGCGGCGATTACGCGTATCCTTTGAAAAACTAACCGAGCCGAATAAGTCGTCAAATTGAACCTCGTCGCTGGGAGTCGGAGGGGTACTCGAAGTGAATTCGTCACTGTTATCGACGATAAAGTTTATCACTTCGTCCGCGGTGGTCGTCGATATCGTTATATTATTCCTCACCAGACCAAAA
>JBGMRM010000421.1:0-2627 GCA_048061415.1 Gammaproteobacteria bacterium
CACGGTTACCTGATCCATGACAATGCTGGCGCCCTTAAGGCGATCGACCTTCGCCCTGATATAACCCTGATCGACTTTTATCTGCGCCCCCATCGCTTCCAGCCCCGAAAGGTGCATATCGACCGGTCTGGCGCCGATGGCACAACCGCCAGGGAGCGAAACTTCGGCTTCTCCGTAACGCGCCAGCAATGGTCCGAGTACCAGTATCGACGCGCGCATGGTTTTCACCAGCTCGTAAGGCGCAAAAGTATTTTCGATGGTAGTCGGGTCGACTTCGATGCTCATTTTTTCTCCGATGGTGAGCATGACACCCATACGGCCGAGTAATTCCATCGTGGTTGTTACATCGTGCAGGTGGGGAACGTTACGGATAATGACCGGGCTATCCGCCAGAAGCGTACCCGCCAGAATCGGCAGTACCGCATTTTTGGAACCTGAAGCCCTGACCCGCCCGGATAAGGGCACACCACCCTTGATAATTAACTTGTTCATTTACGAACGGTATTAATTCCGAGAATATTGAGAGGCGCGTATTCTAGCCCGGATACAACATGAAGTGAACGAATCCTCCAGAAAATATGCGCCGATACTGTCGATCGAAACGATAACCCCGGCCAACGAACTCTGCCGCGCTGGTCAACAATTTATTCTTCCTGATTGCGTTCGCGCAGGATTTTAATTAATCCATCGACACCGTTCTTCTTGATCTGGCGGGTAAAACTGGAACGGTAATTGGTGACCAGACTGACTTCGTCGACGCTGATATCGTAAACCTTCCAGCCGTCGTCTTCCAGTTGAAGTTTATATTCGAGCGGGATCGGAAATCCTCCCGCCTGCTCTACTTCGGATTTAACCGTGGCATAACCTTCTTTGCTCGAAGGGGTCATGGGCAGGTATTTAATGACCTGATCATTGTATTCGAGCAGTGCCGTGCCATAGGTTCTTACCAATAATGTACGAAATTCGTTGATGATCAGTGGCTTCTGCTCCGCACTAACCTTACTCCTGTTACGACCCAGAGCCAGTTCGGTCATTTTTTCAAAATTAAAATGGGGAAGCACTACTTCTTCCACCAATGCATAGAGCCTGGCCGGATCTTCCCTGTATTGCTCCGCGTTAGCCTGGATCTGCGCCAGAACCTTGTCAGCAGTCTGCCGGATCAGTTGATCGGGACCCAGTTCGACGGCACTAGCCGCCTGGCTAAACAACAGGTACAGCATTATTCCTATCAATTTTTTCATTCATTTACTCCACTTACACTTTTTAATTTAGACACACGGTTATTGAAATCGTTAACCGTTTTGAGATACTCGGCGTAGGCAACCACATATACCTGCATCGCGGTAAGAATTTTATCGGCCTCTTCCAGGCCCGCTTCGAAGTCCGCGTAGGCAGCGATCATCCATCTGCGCGCCGCCTGCGCGCTCGATCGCATCGCCTGAATCGATTTGTATTTGGCCTGAACCGTATAGTATTGCTCGCGCACCTGAAAAGGGATCCCATTGCGTGCGAAAGACGCCGTAGAAACCAGGGCATCGAGTTCGGCCTGTGCCTGCGCTACCCGGGCCGGCTGTGCACCCGGCTCCCACTCCCAGCGCATTCCAAGCACGGGCGATATTGCGGCATGATTGAACGGATCGTAAATATGCGGATTATTGAGCCGGTCTCGATTTGGCGCATAGGCGAGTGAACCCGCTACCCCGGCAAATACAATCGGCTTCTTTTCTGCGCGGGTCGCCTCCACCAATGCCCGTCGTGCGGCAAGACCGGCTTCCACCTGCCGGAATTCGGCGCGATTTTCAATCGCCAGTGCGATCCATTCATCCACACCCAGTCCGGGTAATTCGACCGGGCGCAATCGACGATCCTCCAGTTCTATGGTTTCCGACTGCAAGCCAGTCAATAACTTCAACCCAGCCATCGCGATCGCTTCGAAACCCTCGGCTTCCGCCAGAAAACTGTCGATCAATCCGAGACCAGACTGCAATGCATACAGGTCCGACTGGCTTACAGTCCCTCTGTCTTCGTCCAGCCACTGTTTCACCAGTTCGAGCGCGCTGGTTAATCTCTTGCGCGTGTCTTCCAGCAAAAAGCGACTGTCTCGCGCAGTCAGGTAACCGTAATAAGCCTTCACCACATCGAGTCGAATACTGTCCCGCTGCAGTTCAACATCCTGCTGCTTGACCAGGATATTCTGCTGGGCCGCCTGCTGGAAATTCTCCAGCCGCCCGAATGTCATCAAAGGTTTGATCACGCTGAATGTCAATCCAGCCCATAACGAAAGGCCATCATTGAAATCATAGGCATCGTCTCTGGGCGTACAGTTACTCGAACAGGACTCGGCGCCATCCTGAAAAAATCCGCCATCGACACCGGTTGTTATAGCCAGAAAGCTATCCACCCCATAACGCAGGCCCGCAGACCCTTCGGCCTCGGCCAACAATGCCTGGGCCTTGCGTACGAACGCCTTCTTCTCGTCGACGCGCGGATCGTTCGCGAGCGCGAGTTCAATCGCCATGTCCAGATTCAGGACGGTCTGCGCACTCGATACCTGGGGCAGCAAAAGCATGGCCAGGAGCAGGGTTATAGGTAATAGACTAGATTTCATAATCGACATTTTCCTGTGC
>JBGMRM010000422.1:0-2626 GCA_048061415.1 Gammaproteobacteria bacterium
GATTTCAATCCGGTCGGATAACCCATCACAATAACCTCGTCCCCAGCCTCGAGCAGTTTATCGCTGAGCTTAAGGTAAGGCAGGTTGTCGGCGGCATCGCAACACCGCAAGATAGCGAGATCCGATTCATCACTGGCCCTGAGTAGCCGAACCGGGAAGGATGCGTCAACATAAGGCAAATAGCCAATAAACTTGATCATTACCGGCTCCATGCCCTGCTCGACCAGTGATTCGACACTGGTGTCATTTTCCCAGGGTTTGGCAACGTGTCGATTCGTCAGCAGTGCGCCGTTAGAGCTCACCACAAAAGCGGTTCCGGTAAACTGCCGTTCGGCGACCTCTCCGTCTCCCTCAAGGGTTAGTAAAGGTTCGCCGAGAAGGGAATAGAGCGGCTGTCCTTCATCGTTAACTCTGTAACGCAGCATGCGTTCCGAGTTTGTTTCCTTGAATCCGTAGGATCCCTGAAGGAATATAACCGAGCGTGTGGCTTCGGCGATAACCCGCGTACTCGCTGCGGAACGTTTCTCCAGCAGATCTAGTCTCTCGGCCGCGCTGGTTAACGACTGGTCGAGTTCCTGTCGCAAGGTATCGAGATCGGACAGGCGCAACGCTTCCAGGTTCGTCCTGCTAAGCGTACGAGCGAAACTTTCAAGTTGTATCGCGCTGCTTTCCGCCTGTTGCTGCAGGCGAACATTGGCACGGTTCTGGTAGAAGACGGTCACGAAAAGGGCAATGATCGCCACCATGACGCTGAATCGAAACAATAGAGTGGTTTCGAATGCAAAGTCCCGAAGAATATCGCGAAGTGCGCCACGCAGACGTGTGCCCCTGGGCTTGCGACTGACACGTGTATAGTCGATACAATCACTGACCATATCTCCCAGGGACTTTCGAACACGGCTCCCCTGCTGGTACAGTCGATAACGACAAAGAGGCCCGGTGTCGCCAAATTCGATCAGGTCACGTTGCTCGAGTTGTTTGGCGACGACACGTTTGCCGTTTATCCAGAGTGGATAATCGTTGCGGGCCTCGATCTCATAACTGCCATCCGAGCGATGTAGTCTCGCAACGATTGTATCCTGAGGTAGATCGCTATCGGATTCGGCGATACGAATCACGTGGCCGGCGCCCAGCGAAATGTCTACCGTGATTCCGGTGAGCCAGGATGCGGTACAGCGCGCCGGGCCGGTCAGGTGCTCCAGCGCAGCGGTAGCGATTCGTGCGGTTGCCTGTTTATCACTAATTTCGGCCATAGTGTCCACTTTACGCCCATCCCTCAGAAAATGCCGTAGAAAAGCGATGGTCATGATACAGGGAATGGATGCTTATCAATCCTTAGACACACCGACCAGTTTAATTTATCCGTCAAGCCCCTGAAAAATTTCCCGGTAAATCAATCGCGCAAAGTGGGTTTTGCGTTCTGCGGTTTTTACACTGCTGTAGTTGCGCCATAGCTGGCGCAGTTTTTGGCGGTCTGCATTGGGCTGTTCTGCCAGAAAATCCTCGGTCGCAGCGATGCCCCGGCCGGTAATCTGATCACGCCAGTATTCGGCGCGATGGTGGCGGCGTATCTGGTCGTGGTTCGCCTGTTCTAGTTTTTCCAGGGCTGTAATTATGGCTTTGGTATCGCGTGCTCGTAGCAGTTTGCCCATAAACTGGTAGTGCCGTTTCAGGGCGCTGCGTTTATTCTGGATTTTATGGGCTAGCGCGATGGCTTCTCGCAGGGTTTCATCGAGAGGAATTTCCCCCAGTTGTTCGCCAGACAGGGCTGCTAGCCGTTTTCCCAGTTTTTGTATCGCATGACTTTCGCGCTTGAGTTGTGATTTGCTGGCGATCTCCAATTCTTCCGAGTCGCCATTGATTATTTTATTTTCCATACAGGGATAGGATAAGATGTGCCGATGAACGATAAAAACACAGACATGTTAGCATTTCCCGATGCCGAATCATTTAAAAACATCGTCGCCGATACGCTGGAAATGGCGCAGGCCCATGGCGCCTCGCAGGCCGAGGCAGGCTTATCGGTATCGCAGGGCCTGTCCGTTGGGGCGCGCATGCGGGCGGTCGAAACCATCGAACACCAACAGGACAATGGCCTGGGCATCAGTGTTTATTTTGGACGCCATAAGGGCAGTGCCAGCACTTCCAATCTCGATCTGGAAGCGATTCGAAAAACAGTCGAGGCCGCCTGTAATATTGCTCGGTATACTTCCGAAGATCCCTGTACCGGCCTCGCCGACGCCGATTTGATGGCCCGGGAATTTGCCGATCTGGACCTCTACCATCCCTGGAATATTTCTCCGGAAGCAGTGATCGAGCTTGCCCTGGAATGCGAAAATGCGGCACTCGATTTCGACGCCAGGATCGTCAATTCCGAAGGCGCCTCGGTCGATTTAAATGCCGGTGTTTCGGTCCTCGGTAATACACACGGTTTTTTACAGGCCGAGCACCAAACGCGGCACAGCATCAGTTGCTCGATTGTGGGCGAATCGGACGGTGCGATGCAACGCGATTACTGGTATGAGATCAACCGGAATCCAGATCGCCTGGCTAGCGCGAAGATGGTTGGGTTAAAGGCTGCGGAGCGGACAGTGAAACGACTCGATGCGCAAAAGCTAAAAACGCA
>JBGMRM010000423.1:0-2623 GCA_048061415.1 Gammaproteobacteria bacterium
CTGCAGTACGAGGCTACACAGGTTGCCGGGTCTCGATGCTGTTGTACGATCAAGGCGTCGGGAAACGTTGCGCAAAGCGCGTCGACAGCCCACATGTGGAAGGGGGTTTTCAAAACCCAACGATCCGCAGGTGCCCACCACTGCAGGAGTCTTAATTGATCCGCGTACAGTGCATAGGCTGCTTTCCAATCGTTATTGTTGCGTGTGCCAAGCCAGTCCAGATACTCTGTTACGGGACCGTAGAAAGTGAAGCTGTGCGAGAGCAGGGATGTTTCCAGCAGTCCGAAGCATTCTTCCGGTGCGTCAACGTCAGTAGGATGGATGGACGCGATGTCGGGGGTATAGCGTTCCCGAGTCTCGATGTAACGGCGTGCGATTGCGACCCGGTAATCGCATTCGAAATACCTGGGGTCACCCTGGAAATCGGATTTCGGCGGCGGTGCCTGTAGAGCCTCCCAGAGGCGCAAAGTGCGATGTGCGGGGTCCTGGGCGAGAAGACGATGCAGGAGCGTGGTGCCGGTACGGAATGGCGCGACCAGAAAAATGGGTGATTGCAGACGGATATTGCCTATCGCCGGATCATTGTTGAGATAGTTCTCGACCCTGAGGCGTTTTATCAGTGTCTCGATCAGCAGGCGTTGCGCACGACGACGGCCAATGAAATTCAGCTCATCCGAGGTGCTCGTCAGCGCGTGGCTCAGGGCTCGGAGGCCCGGTGAGTCGAGGACCGATGCATCTTCCACACCGGCCTCCGAGCGCGCTGTTTCGATCATCCCTGATACTGAGAAGAGTCCTTCTTCTGCCCCGTTTTCCAACGTCGATACTTGTTCTCGCCCGGCTTTTGTCAAAGCTTTACAGTCCGTATCAAACTCGCGTTTAATGCTGCTTGGCGCAGGCCAATCTGCATATGACGAATGTTATTGCCCGCGTTGTTCACGCATTTTCGTTTTTGCCGCTTCGCGTTCTTCGGTATTCATGCCCTGCCATTTTCGACGCCGCTCCTGTGCATTTCCCTTTGCCGCTGCCTTCTCCTCATCGGACATGCCTTGCCATTGGTGCCTGCGGTTATCTTTCTTTTGCCGGTAGGCCTCTTTTTGCTCAGGAGTCATATTTTCAAATTGCTGTTTCTTTATGGCTGAGCGTTTTTTTGCCGCTTCCTGTTGTTCTGGAGAGAGGCTATCCCATCTTTCCTTCGCCGCATCCTTTCCCTCCGCCGACATGTTTTTCTTCCATCCCCCTGCACTCGATCCGTCAGCATTAGCCGGACCAGCCGTGATCATTAATCCCAGAAATACTCCTGAAATAGCGATCTTACTCATATTCATGCTGATTTCCTTTTGCGATGTCCTGTAACCCGGTTTGGATCGGTAACCGGGGAAAGCTCAATGCCCCGGCGATGGAACGCTAGTATAGTTTATCGAGAATATGGGAGTTATGCTTCCCGGTGAGTGCGTGCGGCATCTATCTGCAGATCCCAAAGAACCTTCAGGTCGCAGAGTGGGTAAATTTCGTAGTCGATGAAGTAGTACATTGGCGATGAGCGCACCGTCCTTAACAAATCCTCGTGAGAATTCGCATTGACTATTGATGCGCCGCCACGGCCATCGGCAAATCCGTAGACACAGTCGAAGCTGCCATCATCCAGCTTGGCTGTATTCCAGGCGTCGGCAGCCCTGAAAACAGCTTGTGGGTCAGTAGGTTTGGACACGCCGGCTCCGATTCGTGATTTCGTGATGAGTAAATATTTCATAGGGGGTCTCCAGTAATTTTTTTCACATCCGGCCCGGCAGGGCGGTCGTCTGGTTGTCGTCATTAATTTTCATTTTGTTCGCGAAGCGGTTTACGGTTTTTTGATATGAAATTCCGGGGGCAATCAAAGCAGCGCTGGTACTCGAAACAGGTTACCGATTCGTCAGGGCACGGGTTGTGTATTTTCTCCGTCCTGTGTCTGCGCATTCGCCTGGAAACCGGTATGTTCCTGAAACTGTCCTTGCCTTTACCTGAAGCCATATCGTAAACCAGTTTTACATTTTCCACACCATTGATGCGTGACGCTGAATCAATAACCTGATGCAGCAGGTCCAAAACCAGCCTAGCAGTCTTGACCGGACCTGTAATAGCGCTATTTCCTGCAATCGCGATATGAAGCACAAGTATATTATCAGCAGTGTCCCTAACGTATACAATGACCCCGGACAAAATATCTTCGGATTCTGTACGATCGATTGCGAAAAGTGTCTGGGTGACGGAGAATGCATTGACACGGATGCGGAGGTAGCCATTCTCGGTAGTGATTTCCGGTATACCATAACGTTCCACGCAGTTACGTATACCGGCTTCGGCTTTATACTGTTTCTGGTTAAAGAACATCGCCTGTTCAAGATCTTCGCGAAAGTCTTCACCGAGCCTTGAGGTAATCAGGATGGTGCCCATTGGAATGCTTTCATCATCCTTAAATTATTGGAGTTTTGCGGAGATTGTTGTATGCCGAGGCAATTTAAATTAAATCGTGCATATTCGGTACCAAATCTATTATTAGTATAAATTACAAAAGATTAGATATCGGATAGGATATTATCCCGGCAATATAGCCCGTTAGTGTAAGAATTGCTGACAATTGGAC
>JBGMRM010000424.1:0-2619 GCA_048061415.1 Gammaproteobacteria bacterium
GGCGGCGGCTTCATCGGCTGCATCAACCTCGCTGAGAATACGCCGGGAATCTTCCAGGTAACGCTGACCTGCTTCTGTTGCCCGCACAAATCGGGTGGTGCGATTAAGTAGCTTTACCCCGAGTTGATCCTCCAGTGCTGCTACCGCGCGAGTTACCGAGGGTGGCGACATATTCAGTCGCCTTGCTGCGGCGGCAAATCCCTGTTCTTCTGCAACCGCGACGTAGACAGTCATCAAGTGGAATCGATCCATTATTATTCCATTTAATGAAATAAACTATTGTAAATGGTAGTTATTCTTTTATCAAACGTAATTTGTCATAGTGTCATTACCCGTAGCCTGTTGGGTGTTACGGGCAATCCCGTACCAATTAGCAGGAATAGCATCATGGGGCACAGATTTGCCGAAATAGCGTTTACCGAGTCGGTCCACCAGGTTCAGCAGGAGCTCGGTAGTCGTGCCGGATACGCGCGCATGGAGGGAGGCGAGGACTACAATCATCTACTCGGTACGCGCGAAGCCGATTTTATCGCCGCGCGCGACAGTTTTTACATGGCCAGCGTGAGTGAGACCGGTTGGCCTTATGTCCAGCACCGTGGGGGTCCACCAGGTTTCATGCGGATTCTCGACGAACAAACGATCGGGTTTGCCGATTTTAGTGGCAATCGCCAATACGTCAGCGTCGGTAATTTTAGAAAAGATGACCGCGTCTCGCTGTTTTTCATGGACTATCCCAATCGCACTCGTTTTAAGTTACTTGGCCGGGTTCGGCTGATTGGATCAGACGAACCCGAACTGCTTGCCGGTCTGGAAGTCAACGATTACCGGGCCCGGGTCGAGCGCGGTTTTGTCATCCACGTCGAAGCCTTCGACTGGAACTGCCCGCAGCACATCACGCCACGCTATACGAAATCTGATATAGAGACTCTAATGGCGCCGTTGATCGAACAGAATCGGACATTGCAGGCAAACCAGAGCAGTCTTCGAACCAAAGTGAAGTGATTTTTTGCAATAATTCCGGCACAATCAGGGCTACAAAAATACGGTCGAGCTACGACCCTTCCATACCAGGGGCAAGAATTGTACAGTATTGCGGAAAAGCGGCTCTCGCGGCTAATAGATAGCGGGAATAGCGGTTTATTGACCTCCGGTCTGGTAGGTGTGGAAAAGGAAAGCCTGCGGGTCACAGCGGATGGCAAGCTGGCTCAGTCACGACACCCCATCGCACTGGGCTCGCCGCTCACTCACCCCTACATCACCACCGATTACTCGGAGGCGCTGGCGGAATTTATTACCCCACCCTGCGAGACAATTCCCGATGTGCTGGACTTTCTGCGCGATACCCAGCGTTTTGTCTATGAAAATTTGGGCAATGAATTTCTCTGGGCCACGAGCATGCCCTGTGTAGTTGCTGAAGAAACCAGTATCCCTATTGCCCGGTATGGCAGCTCAAATCCGGGCTTGATGAAAACCGTTTACCGGCGCGGTCTGGGCCACCGCTATGGGCGCGTGATGCAGGTGATCGCCGGGGTTCATTTTAATTATTCTTTTGCGCCGGATTTCTGGCCGGCGTTTCAGCAGCTCGAAAAAGACAGCGGACCGTTGCAGGCATTCACAGCCGACGGATACTTTGCACTGATTCGTAACCTGCAACGATTTGGCTGGGTGGTGCCTTATTTATTCGGCGCTTCCCAGGCGGTGTGTAAATCCTTTTTGGGTGGGGCCGAAACGAGCCTGAAAGACTTTGATGCCGAAACTTTTTACGAACCCTATGCGACGTCTTTGCGCATGGGCGATATTGGTTATCAAAATAACAAGGAATCCGGAAATGGCATCAAAGTCGGTTATGACAACCTGGATGCTTATGTCGCGAGTCTCACTCACGCTATTGAGACACCCTGTACGGAGTATGAAAAACTCGGCGTGGTGGTGAATGGCCGTCATGAACAGCTCAACGCCAATATCCTGCAAATCGAAAACGAGTACTACAGCACCATTCGACCCAAGCAAATTGTAGACGCCTTCGAAAAACCGGTACACGCGCTCAAACAGCGCGGAGTACGCTATATCGAGCTGCGTTCCATCGATGTGAATGCCTTCGAACCACTGGGTATTAATGAACGCCAGCTGCGGTTTCTGGAAGCTTTCCTGGTTTTCAGCCTGCTACATGAAAGTCCCGTGATTGGCGCCAAAGAGCGCGATCATATAAACCACAATGAAATCATTGCCGCCCATCGGGGTCGCGATCCTCGGTTGGAACTGTATCGGGGCAGCGAAAAGATTCTGTTGCGCGACTGGGCCAAAGAAATCATCAACGCCATGGCCGGTGTGTGCGAGCTGCTTGACAGGGATTTAGCCGACAAACCCTACAGCACATCGCTCGCGGCACAACGCGACAAGGCGCAAGATGCGGATTTCACACCTTCCGCGCGTATGCTGGAAGCGATGCGCCGTGAAGGGGAAGGTTTTTTTCACTTTGCCCTGCGTATGTCACGCCAGCACCAGGACTATTTCGGCAGTTGTGATCTGGACCCGGAACGCCGTGAAATGTTTAGCCGTCTGACTGAAGAGTCGCTAGCTCGCCAGAAATCGATGGAAGCGGATAATGACGAATCCTTC
>JBGMRM010000425.1:0-2603 GCA_048061415.1 Gammaproteobacteria bacterium
GCCGTCTAGTACGATTATTACGATACACTGCGATCGGGTGAGAAGAGGTTTCAACATGGGTGCTACTGCTAACGACGTTATCGAAAAACCGACTCTCTTACGTGAAGATCGAGATGGAATTTCTACACTGATATTAAACCGGCCGCAGCAATACAACCCGCTGTCGAGTGAAATGCTGACTGCATTGCAGCAGGCGCTGGACGATATTGCCGGTGATGACGATATTCGCGTCATCATCATCGGCGCGCAGGGCAGGGCGTTTTGCGCGGGTCACGATTTAAAACAGATGCGCTCCAGCGAAGACAGGGCCTTCCATCAGGCGCTGTTCGAGCAATGTAGCCGCATGATGCTAACGATCAACCAGATTTCAAAACCGGTGATTGCGCGGGTGAACGGTATCGCCACCGCGGCGGGTTGCCAACTGGTTGCCGCCTGCGATCTGGCTGTGGTGAGTGAGGAATCGCAGTTCGCGGTCTCGGGCATCAATGTGGGCCTGTTTTGTTCCACGCCGGCCGTTCCACTGAGCCGCAACCTGTCGCGTAAACGGGCGATGCAAATGCTGTTAACCGGCGATTTCATCGACGCACAGACCGCGCTGGATTATGGCCTGGTTAACCAGGTGGTCGCGCATGACGAACTCGAACAGGCTACCCGGGCCGTGGCGCAAAAAATTGTCGCCAAATCGCCGCTGTCGATATCTCTCGGCAAGCAAATGTTTTACCGGCAACTGGATATGGAACTGGCAGAGGCCTATGAATTCGCCGGGGAAAGGATGACCTGCAATATGGATAGCGAAGACGCGCGTGAGGGCATCGATGCCTTTATAGACAAGCGTAAGGCCAGATGGTCTGGAAAATAGCAACGCTACCATAAGAACGCTACCATTAAGTATGAGTAAAACCGATCTCTATCAATCCGGGCTGGACAAAAATGCTGCCAATTTTTCACCCCTGTCGCCACTGACCTTTATCGAGCGGGCGGCTTTTGTATACCCGGACCGGCCCGCCATAGTGTATGGTGAACTGCGAAAAAGCTGGTCCGAAACCTACGCCCGTTGCCGTCGGCTCGCGTCTGCGCTGAGTCAGCGCGGGGTGGGAGAGGGCGATACGGTCGCGGTGATGTTGCCCAATATTCCCGCCATGTGCGAGGTCCACTTCGCCGTGCCGATGCTCGGAGCGGTTTTGAATGCGCTCAATATTCGCCTCGACGCGGACGCGATAGCCTTCATGCTCAGGCATGGAGAAGCGAAGGTATTATTGACCGACCGTGAATTCTCTGCGACTGTTCAGAGCGCATTGCAGCAGCTAGACGACAGGCCACTGGTGATCGATGTCGATGATCCTGCGGTCGGCGGTGGTGATTTTCTCGGTGAGCTGGAATACGAAGCATTTCTGTTACAGGGTGATGAAAATTTCGCCTGGAAGTTACCGCATGACGAGTGGCAGGCCATCGCTCTGGGCTATACCTCGGGAACAACCGGTGACCCGAAAGGTGTGGTGACGCATCATCGTGGTGCGCATTTGAATGCGGTATCGAATATCATGTCGTGGAATATGTCTGCGCATCCGGTTTACCTGTGGACCCTGCCGATGTTCCACTGCAATGGCTGGTGTTTTCCCTGGACCATCGCGGCACTGAATGGCACCAATATATGCCTGCGTGCGGTGCGCGCCGACGCGATTTTTAATCTGATCAAGCGGGAAAAGGTGACGCACCTATGCGGGGCGCCGATTGTATTGAGTCTGATGGCAAATGCAGAAGATGATTTAAAGCAGGGTATCTCCCACCAGGTGAATGTGATGACTGCAGCCGCGGCGCCCCCACCGTCAATATTGGAGGCGATGGAGAAATTAAACTTCAGGGTGACCCACGCCTATGGGCTAACCGAGGTATACGGCCCTGCCGTGGTGTGCGCCTGGCACGAAGAGTGGGATGCCTTGCCGATAACCGAACAGGCCGATCTAAAGGCCCGTCAGGGTGTGCGCTACCCGATGCTGGAGCAACTCGAAGTACTCGACCCTGAGACGCTGGAGCCAGTTCCCCACGATGGTGAAACCGTTGGCGAAATTATGTTCCGCGGTAATATCGTGATGAAAGGTTATTTAAAAAATTCCCAGGCGACCGAGAAGGCGTTTGACGGTGGATGGTTTCACAGCGGTGACCTCGCGGTCTGCCACGAAGACGGCTATATCGAGATCAGGGACCGGTCCAAGGACATTATCATCTCCGGTG
Organism: Gammaproteobacteria bacterium; assembly: GCA_048061415.1. Taxonomy (GTDB): domain Bacteria; phylum Pseudomonadota; class Gammaproteobacteria. The sequence continues at coordinate 2,233 of JBGMRM010000425.1, forward strand.
GTGAAAACATCTCCAGCATCGAAATCGAAAAAACCCTTTACCGGCACCCGGCGGTGATGGAAGCCGCAGTGGTGGCGTGCCCCGACAAAAAATGGGGTGAAATCCCCTGTGCGTTTGTGACGCTACGAGAAAATTTTGACCCGGTGAGCGAAAGCGATATTATTGCGTTTTGCCGTGACAGCATGGCCCATTTCAAGGCGCCGAGGCGGGTGGTTTTCGGCTCCTTACCGAAGACATCGACCGGCAAGATCCAGAAATTCGTGCTGCGCCAGCAGGCACAGGAATTAAAAACATGACAGACATCAGCAGTTTGCGCCGAATATTGAGTGAGTACAAAACCCTGGCGATGGTCGGCCTTTCCGATGACTGGT
>JBGMRM010000426.1:0-2601 GCA_048061415.1 Gammaproteobacteria bacterium
GGTGCATGAAATAACAATCTGCCTGTGGAAAGTGCTCGCGAACCAGGGCAATTTCGGCTAGCGAGGCAGTATCGAAATGACGGATACCCGCATCGTAGAGGGCCTGCAGCACTTCAAGATGGGGATTACATTTTACCGCGTATAGTACTCTGCCCGGGAATGTATCCAGAAAAAAGCGTGCCTGCCGGTTAATTTCGGCGGGGCGCAAACAATATACCGGGTAACCCGGTTTTAGTTCCTCTATTACCTGCTCTACGGTTTCGAAAGATGGGATGGACATCAAGGTATCCTGTATCGAGTTAGCCTGCCTGCTCCAGGAAAGGCTATTGTGTCACAGCGGCCGGCTAAAAAATATCACGGATTAGCAACTGCAGCGATTCTTCGCCACGAAAGCGATTGGCGTTCAATTCATAGTGAATGTGGATCCTGTCAAAGGATTTATCGAGTATCGTCCTGGGCTGAAAAAATGCGATGGCATCCAGCATCGTTTTACTCTCATCCGGGCTATTTATCGGCCTTACTACCAGCTTCAAATGTTGCCCACTGAGTACACGTTGACCCAGCACTTCAAATTCCCCGACGAAACTGGGTACCGGAAAACGTTGCCCCCAGGGGCCCAGGTTATCGAGCTCCAGCGCGAAATCTAGCCTAAGGTACTGGTGTTCCAACTCGCCGTCACACTCTTTAAGGGGCGAGAAAAAGGCGGGGTCGGCCAGTTCACCAACGACCCTGTCGAACGCGCCGCGAAACTGATCCAGTGAAGTTTCCCTCAGACTAAGCCCCGCGGCCATCGCATGTCCGCCAAACTTGAGAATCATTCCGGGATAGCGTTTATCCACGCCGTCTAGCATATCGCGCAGGTGTATTCCTGCTAGCGAACGCCCCGACCCCTTTAGTATGCCTTCATCTGAGCTGGCAAAGACGATACTCGGCCGGTGATACTTTTCGCGAATCTTCGCAGCGACGATGCCAACTATGCCTTCGTGCCACCCTTCCTGGTATAACACGATCCCGTAACTGTCGTTCAGGTCCTGATCATTCAAACCTGCGATCTGCTGCTGGGCCTCGTCGGCCATTTGCTGCTGGATTTCCCGGCGCTTTCGATTGATTTCATCGAGCCGGGCCGCCAGGCCACGGGCCAGGGTTTCGTCATCGGTTAACAGGCACTGTACACCGGTGGTCATATCGTCCAGGCGGCCAGCCGCGTTAATCCTGGGTGCGATCGCAAAACCGATATCAGCACTCGATAAATGAGCTACCTGCTTCTTCGCAATCTCGATCAGTGCCCTGACTCCTGCCACGCACAACCCCTTACGGATGCGCCTTAAACCCTCGTTGACCAAAACTCGGTTGTTATAGTCGAGTGGCACCAGATCTGCCACCGTTCCGATGGCCACCAGATCGAGGCAGCAGGACAGTTCAGGCTCGACCCGCTGCTGCTTAAACCAGCCCAGGTCTCTAAGGCTTTTGCGCAGGGCCAGCATCAGGTAAAACGCCACCGCAACACCGGCAAGATTTTTTCCCTGTGTCTCATCGGGCCAGGCATTTTGATTGACAATCACACTGGCATCGGGGAGTTCGCTGGCGGGCAAATGATGATCGGTCACGACAACATCGATGTTTTGTTCGCGTAACATCGCAATGCCATCGTGACTCGCGATACCGTTATCGACGGTGATGACGCAGTCCGGACCGAGCTCAACGATGCGCCGTGCTACCGAAGTGGACAACCCATAGCCATCGATAAAACGATCAGGCATCAGGTAAATGGCATTGTGAAATCCCATCAGGGCCAGTGCGCGCATACAAAGCGCGGTGCTGGTCGCACCATCGACATCGTAATCGCCAAAGATCAGTATCGAGCGATTTTGCGAGATGTAATTTGTGAGTAGTTCGGCTGCTGCCGCCAAATGCCTGATAGCGTCAGGCGGCAACAGCTTCCTCAGCCTGTAGTCCGTTTCCGCCATAGTCTGCACATTGCGTGCAGCCAGAATTCGCCTGCTTACCGGGTGTAAATTTTTCTCGTCGAGCACATCCGAATCGGGTATCGGTCGGATCGTATAGGGGCTGCCTGCCATGCTAATCGACCCCAATGTCGTGCAGGTGTTGCGCCTGTTTCCAGAAGCGTAATGCGGAATAAGGCGATAGTACGAAATCGTATCGATAACACGCCCGAAGCCGCAGACTACACCGCCGTGATTTAACCCGTTGGACTAGCGGCTTAAATAATTGCCGTTCGATTCGACCCAGCAACCGCACCAAATTTTCGTCCCGGTCAGTCTTCAGGGCCTCGAGAATCGACAGTTCGATGCATACCGAGTTATTCCGAACCTCGTCGTCAGCAAAGGCCTCAAGACTGCTATTTAAAATTCCCAGCTTGTCTGCATAGCGCTTTAATAATTCGTCGCTGGTATACCAGTGAAAATCGTTATCACGCAACTCGGGGAGCCGACCTCCACCCCAGCACCACAGGCTATTGATCGGCAACAACCCCTTTTCGAACCGTTTCTGGTTGATTTCGTGCGCGTGCATAAACATTTGTATCTCGTTAATCAATCGATACCAGGATAAATTTTGCTTCAACAGTTCCAGGTATTGATC
>JBGMRM010000427.1:0-2586 GCA_048061415.1 Gammaproteobacteria bacterium
AGTCTGCCCCCTTTGGCCACTCGGGAACCCCTCCAGCACGGTGCGTATTCTCTACATGCGATATCTGGATGTCAATAGCGCTAATGCCGATTCACCCAATTTAATCAAAGACTTATTTGATATGAGTCGATCAGCCCGAGGCTTCTTCCAGGTCGGAAATTAACACTTGATTATCCTGCCTATTTTTTAGCTGCGCGACGCTCGTTGACTTCCTTGATCACTTCCTCAGCCACATTCTTCGGACAGGGCATATATTTCTCGAATTCCATCGAATACTGGCCGCGGCCGGAGGTCTGTGTGCGCAGATCGCCGATATAACCAAACATATCGGATAAAGGCACGCTCGCCCTGATGCGCACACCGGTCGAAGTCTTCTCCTGCGACTTGATCATGCCACGTCTGCGGTTCAGGTCACCGATGACGTCACCTACATGCGCTTCAGGAATAAACACATCTACGCGCATAATAGGTTCCATCAACTGCGGCCCAGCCTGCGGAATGGTCTGGCGGTAAGCGCCCCTGGCAGCAATCTCGAATGCGACGGCGGACGAATCCACCGCGTGGTATGCACCATCAAACAGGTTTATTTTGACATCAAGCAACGGGAACCCTGCGAGTACGCCTTCTCCCATGCAATTTGCGAATCCCTTTTCTACTGCGGTCCAGAATTCACGGGGTACATTGCCACCGGTCACTGTGGATTCAAACTGGAACCCACTTCCGGGTTCGCCCGGTTCGACGATATAATCTATTTTACCAAACTGACCCGAACCGCCGGTCTGCTTCTTATGGGTGTAGCTGTCTTCGACGCGTTGGGTGATAGTTTCACGGTAAGCTACCTGTGGTTTACCGGCGTTGACATCGACCATGTGGGTACGGCGTAATATATCGATCTTAATGTCTAGATGCAGTTCACCCATTCCCCTGATAATCGTTTCCCCGCTATCTTCATCGGTTTCTACATGAAAAGACGGGTCTTCCTTTACCATCTTGCCGAGGGCTATGCCCATCTTTTCCGACGCGGCCTGATCCTTGGGGTTGATCGCGATTGAAATAACCGGATCCGGAAACACCATCGGCTCCAGCGTTGCCGGCATCTTGGGATCGCACAGGGTATGGCCGGTCTGGACATTTTTCATCCCTACTATTGCGACAATGTCGCCCGCTTCGGCCGAATCGAGTTCGATTCGCTCGTCGGCGTGCATTTCGACAATACGGCCAATCCGTTCGGTTTTACCGGTAAAGGTATTTAATACAGTTGTTCCCTTGCCCAGCCTGCCCGAGTAGATACGGGTGAAAGTCAGCGCGCCAAATCGGTCATCCATTATCTTGAAGGCAAGCGCGCGCAACGGTTTATCGGGATCGACCGTGGCGAATTTACCGGTCTCGTTACCTTCGAGGTCGACTTCGGGTTGGGGTTTCACCTCGGCCGGGTTGGGCAGATAGTCGACAATCGCATTGAGGACTACCTGAATCCCCTTGTTTTTAAAAGCTGAACCACAGTAAGTCGGGAAAAAATCCAGTGCTATCGTACCCTTACGGATGCAGCGCTTGATATCGTCCAGGGCTGGTTCTTCCCCTTCGAGGTATAGTTCGAGTAAATCGTCGTCCTGCTCAAGCGCAGTTTCGATCAATTTTTCGCGGTACTCCTCGATCAGATCCGCCATATCTGCCGGCGGTTCTTCGATTTGGTAATTGGTCGGGTCTCCGGATTCATCCCAGACCCAGGCTTTGCGCGTGAGTAAATCCACCACGCCCTTAAAATTTTCTTCGGTGCCGATAGGCAGGGTCATAACCAACGAGTTAGCGCCCAAAACTTCTTTGATCTGTTTCACCACCCGATAAAAATCGGCGCCCAGACGATCGAGTTTATTGACGAAGATAATGCGGGATACTTCCGAATCATTGGCGTAGCGCCAGTTGGTTTCAGATTGCGGCTCGACACCGCCAGACCCACAAAATACGCCTACACCACCATCGAGCACCTTTAAAGATCGGTAAACTTCGATCGTGAAATCAACGTGCCCCGGTGTATCGATAATATTCAGGCGGTGATTGTTCCACTCACAACTGGTGGCCGCTGACTGAATGGTAATCCCGCGTTCCTGTTCCTGATCCATGAAATCGGTGGTCGCCGCGCCATCGTGCACTTCACCGATTTTATGGATCTTTCCGGTGAGCTTCAGTATGCGCTCGGTGGTCGTTGTTTTTCCTGCGTCAACATGGGCAAAAATGCCGATATTCCGATAGGTGCTGAGGTCAGCCATCGTGGTTCCCAAATAAAAAAGTTATAAAATTCGCGCTTACGGCAGCCATCTAATAGCCCAGATCTCTTAAATTTCCAATAAAACGCTTATCGCCTTCGTCTACCAAAGACACATAATTATCGTAAATTATTGATTTACAAAGAAAATTTCACGAGCCAGATTTCTACCGGCGCATATTCTATCACACAAATTGCAAACTAAAATGGCTTGTCGAATATATCTGGACAAAATAAGCCGGATATTGTCCACCAGCCAGGTGGCGCGCCGGGTTAGCGGTTTTTGAATTCCGCTTTTCGCTTTTCGACGAAAGCCTTCATAC
>JBGMRM010000428.1:0-2581 GCA_048061415.1 Gammaproteobacteria bacterium
CGCTGAGACTGGGCCAGGAGGGCGATGTCGATATCGTACTGGTACATGCCCGGAAGGCCGAACAGGCGTTTATCGACGCTGGTTACGGTGTGAAGCGGTTCGGTGTTATGTATAACGATTTTGTTTTGATCGGTCCGGCCGATGACCCGGCACAAATAGCCAGCAGTCAATCGGTGACCGAGGCACTGGATAAAATACGCCGCACGGAAAGTGCTTTTATTTCACGCGGTGACGACTCCGGCACGCACAAGAAGGAGTTGATGCTCTGGAACATGGTAGATTATTCACCGCAGGGTAAATGGTACAAATCGGTGGGACAGGGCATGGGCAAGGTGATCCAGATCGCCAACGAGCTTGGCGCCTACACGATGACCGACCGCGGCACCTGGCTGGCTTATAAGGCAAAGTCAAACCTGGCACTGCTCTACCAGGGCGACCCACCACTGTTTAATCCCTACGGTATTATCGCGGTGAACCCGGAACTTCATCCGTATACCAACTATGCCGGCGCGACCATCCTGATCGACTGGCTAGTGTCGGAAAAGGGCCAACGCCTGATTGGCGAGTTCAACGTGCAGGGCAAACAACTGTTTACTCCGTCGGCGGGGCAGTAGTCACTTTGGACGTTTTGATTGAAAGTACGTTCGACGCTTTCAAACTGCTTTTTAGCGGCGATACCGAGATCTGGGAAATCATCGCAATTTCATTCCAGGTGTCTTCACTGGCCATTTTATTTGCAATTCCGCCCGCACTGATCATCGCCTTTGTTCTCGCCTATGGCAATTTTTTCGGACGCCGGTTTTTGATCTCGTTATTTAGTACCTTCCTGTCGATCCCGGCGGTAGTGATAGGCCTGACACTGTTTATCCTGCTATCGCGCCAGGGTCCAATGGGTAACCTGGGGTTATTGTTTACCCAATCCGCGATGATTATGGGGCAGTTTCTACTGAGCCTGCCGATCCTCATTGCAATGGCGCATACCTCTTTCCAGGCATCCGATCGGCGCGCCTGGGAAACCGCAAGAACCCTCGGTGCTAGTCGATTGCACGCTTTTTTCACTGTCGTCTATGAAATTCGATTTGGTCTCATGGCCGCCATGCTCGCTGCCTACGGCCGCATCATATCTGAAGTCGGCGCGTCGATGATGCTGGGTGGCAATATTGCACATTACACGCGCAATATTCCAACCGCTATCGCACTTGAAACCAGCAAGGGAAACTTTGCCGAGGGCATTGCACTGGGCGCGGTGCTGCTTTTTCTCGCCTTCGTGTTAAATGCCTTATTGTACCATGTGCAGGGTAAGGGCAGTATTAACCCATGATCGATAACTTCCAGTTTAATTTCCGCGAAATCTGTAAACAGTACCGACGCAAGTCAATACTGCTTGATGTAACGCTGACGATTTCAAATAGCGACTGCTTCATCATTACGGGCGAAAACGGCGCCGGCAAGACAACCTTAATGAGAATACTGGCAGGCATCGAGAAACCTGACAGTGGCAGCGTTTCAATCAATGCGAGTACCGCCATGTCCTGGCGCAACTGTCGCAAGCAGCTGTCACAGTCGATTATGTACCTGCATCAGCAACCTTACATGTTGGCGGGTAGTCTGCGACGTAATCTAGAGTATACCGCGAAACTCAATCCAGCCATTATCGACAAGACGGACGCGGTTGAGCAAGTACTGCACTGGGCCCGGCTCGACGCGCTCGATTCACAGCTGGCGGTAAGCCTGTCCGGCGGTCAGCAACAACGCGTCGCGCTGGCGCGGGCAAGACTCAGGAACCCTCGAATATTAATGCTCGATGAACCCACGGCCAATCTCGACATCGATGGTCGTGACAGAACCCTGACCATGTTACGGGCCTTTAAGGAAAGTGGCACTGCGGTCGTGATATCGACCCACGATCCGAAGTTTTTTGCCGATCTCGATGGTCGTGCCCTGCACCTGAAAGATCAGAGGCTAGTTGATAATACGATAAAACCTTCCGCAGTTGCCGATATCTCCAGTTACCAGAAATCGCGCGGCAAATGAGTATTCACAAGGCTGAAATTACCGCGGTGATACTCGCCGGCGGCCAGGGCCGACGCATGGGCGGACAGGACAAGGGCTTACTCGAATTCGACGGGCGCCCGATGATCGAGATTTTAATCGGCCATCTGCGGGAGCGACAACTAGATATCCTGATTAACGCCAATCGCAACCAGGCGATTTACCAGTCCTATGGCTACCCGGTGATCGGTGATAATCTGGAAGATTATCAGGGACCGCTGGCCGGTTTCGCGAGTGCCATGGCGAGCGTGAAAACACGTTATATACTGACCCTCCCCTGCGACAGTCCGATGCTCGCAGAAAGTTTTGTAGAACGCTTTATTGATACCCAGCACCAGGCCTCATCTCCTGTTTGCGTGGCGCACGACGGCGAGCGCCTGCAACCAGTTTATGCACTCATCGATACCGGCCTGTTGAATGACCTGAAACAGTTCCTAGATAGCGGCGAGCGCAAGATCGACCGCTGGTACGCGCAGTACGAATTTGCCCAGGTTGATTTTTCCGACGAGGTTACGATGTTTCAGAATAT
>JBGMRM010000429.1:0-2578 GCA_048061415.1 Gammaproteobacteria bacterium
ATGCTGTTATTGTCTTCATCGACAAGCCTGTCGAAACGACTATCGGGGCTGCGAACCGGTGGTAATTGGTGCAGGTTGACGCCGGTCAGTAGCAGGCCCGGAACCGGCATTCCTCCGGATACCAGGTCGACTTCGAACCCGTGTTTCGCGAGCGTGCCGGCGATCAAGGATGCACGGTGCAAATGCCCGGTTCCGAGCAAATGCTGGACATAAATCATCACATGTTTCTTGCTAGATCGCATATTGCAAGAAGGGAACGAGGTCAGGCGGTCATGCCACCTTCGACATCGCGTGTATCGAGTCGCAGGCGGATCAATTCGGCGATGTTTGTGTGGCCATCGAGTAAGCCCTGGATTTCATGTGTGGATGGGAGTTTCTGCTCAGGAAGCCGGTAAAGCGCGGTCGCCATTATCTGGGGATCGCGCTCTCTGTTCGGATCGAGCATACTCGCCAAACCCAGGTTTACTGCTCGGCTGGCGCGGATCAATTGTTCCTGCCGCGGTACCGAGCGCGGTACAATCAGCGCTCGCTTATCCAGTGACAGAATTTCGCAAAACGTGTTGTAGCCGCCCATTGCGACGATCGCAACGGCCCGTTCCATCAATAGCTCGATGTGGCTGTCGAAAGTGATGATTTCGACCCTGTCGAGCTTATCGCACCGATCATAAAATTCCTGCTGGGCCGCCGCCTGCATGAATGGTCCGGTGACGATAACCGCCCGGTGGGGTATCGCGGAGTCACTCTCGTAGGCACTGATTACCCAATCGATCATTTCGACACCATCACCGCCACCGCCGGCAGTGACCAGTATGTAGGGGTCATCCATACTCACCGGGGCCACCCAATTACGATCATTCGGTAATTCGCGATCGAGGTAGCCGGTGTAAGAGATTTTTTGTTGAACCGATTCCGGTAAATCGAGCGCTTCGATCGGATTACCCATCTGTTCCAGGCCGTAAACCCATATATCGTGGTAAAACTCTTCCAGTGCCGGTTGCACCTGTTTGCGATCCCACTCGGCCTTCAGGGACGAGGCGTCGTCCATTATATCCCTTAACCCCAACACATTAATGGTGCCTCGATCGCGCAGCATTTCCAGAGTGCTGAGCACTTCCCCTTTTAAGCCGGTGGGTTCCTTGTCCACCAGAAATATGTCGGGCTTAAAGCTGGCTGCAGTGTGGTAAATGATTGACTCGCGCATAGACAGGGTTTGTTCAAGATCGATGTGCAAGCCCAGAGACGTGTATTCACCATCCTTGAGTTTGATCACGCCGGGAATGCGCACGAAATCAACGCGGGCCTTAAAATCGAAACTTCCTATAATGGGGGAGCCGGAAAGAATCAGCACCGATACGCCTTTGTAGTGAGCGACCAGCGAGTGCGCTATTGAACGGCATCGGCGCAGGTGCCCTAAACCAAAGGAATCGTGGCTATAAATTAGAATTCGCGCATGATCCAGACGCTCAGCCATGCCGGTATTTGTTATTCTCTTTACCCCGTTGCGCTAGCAGCCTACACTGAATTAATATGAAACGCACTGAAATTAAATGTCTGTTCGGGTTCGAAAAATAGTTAAAAATAGTGAATTATTAGCAAACTCCCTTGCCTCAATGCTATGCTTTTCGGATTGAATCGGCTTTCATAGCTGGTCTCAAAATTGAACTCTATGGCTTCCACCGACACAAATGAACCTGGGCGCAAAAAGCCAAAGCAGGAAAGTGCCGCGCTTCCGGAACGAGTCAAAAAGGCCATACAGGATCAGCAGGAACGAAGCGAAGTCCTAATCAGCGTGATTCAATTGGTGGTGGTTGGCATCTTTGGGGCGCTCTATATCATTTCGCCAAAGACATTTACCGAGGATGTGGCCTTCGCGCCGGTTCCCTGGGTATTTAGCGCCTATGTACTATTCAGCCTGTTAAGGTTGGCGTTGGCGCTTAAACGACGGTTGTTCGACTGGATGCTTTACCTTTCCGCGGTTGCGGATATTGCCTTGCTGATGGGATTAATCTGGAGTTTCCATATCCAGTACGAACAACCACCATCGTTTTATTTAAAAGCCCCTACCCTGTTATATGTATTTATCTTTATCGGGATTCGCGCTTTGCGCTTCGACCCGCGATTCGTAATCGCTACCGGGGTCAGTGCGGCTTCAGGGTGGGGGTTAATGGTTCTTTACGTGCTTTTCAGTAACCCTCTGGACCGGATGATTACACGCGATTACGTAGAATACATGACATCGAATAGTGTATTGATTGGGGCGGAATTTGACAAAATCATCTCTATTTTAATAGTAACCAGCGTACTCGCGCTGGCTTTGCATCGGGCCCGCAAGATGCTGATCGAATCGGTAAAAGAGGGCAGTGCCGCACGGGATTTGTCACGATTCGTCCCCGATGAAGTGGCGCAGCAAATTATTAATTCGGAGGAAGGTGCAATTACCGGCAAGGGAGAGGTTGCCGAAACGACCATCCTGTTCACCGATATCGAAGGATTCACGTCGATTAGCGAATCTCTACCACCAGAGCAGTTAATCGAGGCCCTGAACCAGTACTTTACCCTGATCGCTCAACCGATAGAA
>JBGMRM010000430.1:0-2573 GCA_048061415.1 Gammaproteobacteria bacterium
GTGGGCCAAGGAGTTGATCGGACCTATTGTGTTCCTAAGGGATGGCGGGCTCTTCATCGAGGCGGGCTCACTCTACGACATGTTAGATACTGCCATGGCAAATACCCACGCAATACGGAGTGTGGCATGGCAGAAAGTGGTATCTAGCTTACGTACCCTGGCGCGTTGGTGGCCCCGGTTCAATAGTATCGGGCGGGCGCGCGTCGAGGTAGCCCATCACTATGATTTGTCGCGTCGTTTCTTTGAGTTGTTCCTTGACGAAAACATGCAATATTCCTGTGCTTATTTCCATCATAAAAAAGTAGGTTTAGACGAGGCGCAGCAAGCAAAAATGCACCGCATTGCCTCCAAGCTTTTACTGCACCCAGGCCAGCGCGTCCTTGATATCGGCTGCGGTTGGGGCGGTCTGGCACTCTATTTGGCCAGGCATACCGGCGTGGAAGTAGTTGGCATCACATTGTCCAAGGAGCAACACAAGGTCGCAGAGGAAAGGGCCGCGGCCACCGGTCTTAGTGATTTGGTCACTTTTAAGGTACAGGATTACCGCCTGGAGAATACAACCTATGACCGTATCGTCTCGGTCGCCATGTATGAACATGTGGGTGTAAAGAACTATTCGAAGTTCTTCGGCGCTATAGAGCGCCTGCTTGAGCCGAACGGCATAGCCTTACTACATTCGTCGGGTCGGCGCGATGGCCCAGGCACTACCAATCAGTGGGAACGCAAATATATATTCCCCGGTGGCTATGCGCCGGCACTGTCGGAAGTGGTGCCGGTAGTGGAACGCACCTCGCTCTGGATTACGGATATAGAAATCTTGAGGTTGCACTACGCTGAAACGATCAAATGCTGGCGTGAGAATTTTCAGCGCAACCGTACCGAAATTGCTCAAATCTATGACGAACGCTTCTGTCGCATGTGGGATTTCTTTCTGACCGCTAGTGAGCTTTCGTTCCGACACAATTTCTACATGGTGTCTCAGATGCAGTTGTCACGCGGAATTCAGAGCGTACCACTGACCCGAGATTATATCGTTTGAAAATTACTACCCAGATTTTTAACAGATCGCTACTAACATTTTTTGCTTGATAGGATCGGAGATAAATTCAATAGCCTCACTTACGCTAGTAGGAATGAAGAAAAATATGAATACCCCGAAACCAACATTTTATTTGATGGCTGGTATATTATCTTCAGGATAGCCATGGCGGGATTGTGAGCGATATAGAAATTTTCAACATCACAGCGCTTGATGGCCTGATAATTCTGGCGGCATACCTGGTTGGGGGAATAAGTAGTGGTTATATACTGGTACGCGTGAGGCGTGGCATCGACGTCCGATCCACCGGTAGTCGCAGTACCGGAGCTACCAACGTGGGCCGTATTCTCGGGCGCCCGGGTTTTTACCTGACACTCATTGGCGACTTATCGAAAGCTGGCCTCGTTGTATGGTTAGTCCGCTGGCTGAACTATCCACCTGGTATTGTGGGTGCGGTCGCCGTTGCGGTAATCTCAGGCCACATATGGTCGGCCTGGTTAGGATTCCATGGCGGCAAGGGGATTGCTTCAAGCCTGGGAGCATATTTGGCGCTGGATTACACGATACTCTTGATCGGTGGCGTTGCCTTGCTGGTCGCCTATTTGATAACCCGTAATTTTCTGACGAGCTGGATTTTAACTCTGGTGACGATACCATTACTGGCGTTCTTGCTGAATTTCTCCATCGCTTTGGTTCTGCCATTGGCAGTGACAGCGGTTATCGTTCTGTATGCGCATAGGGATAATATTAAAGAGGAATTGTCCCAAAAAAGATATAGGGGATAGGATTCTTACATGTCAGAAAATGATCTGCTAACTTTTAAAATTGCCTCGGAACCCTGGGAGATCGAACAAATACTTCAACTGAATTACCAAATGTTTGTCGAAGAGATCCCGCAACATCAGCCAAATGAGAATCACAAACTGGTAGATAAGTTTCACGAGGAAAACATCTATGTGATTTGTGTTCGTGCTAATGAAGTACTCGGCATGATAGCCCTGCGCGACAGACGGCCACTTTCTATGGACCAGAAACTTGACAACCTCGAATCATATTTACCACCATTCAAATTGATTCTGGAATTCCGCTTGTTAGCAATAAAGAAGGAATTTCGTAACTCTAGAATCTTTACCGGTATTATGGCGAAGGCATTCAATATGGCGATTCAGAGTGGTTACGATATTGCCGTTATTTCCGGCACCATCCGCAGACAACGCCTGTATAAACATCTTGGTTTCAAACCATTTGGACCTCTCGTGGGAAAGCAGAATGCATTGTTCCAACCCATGTATATTGATATCGCAGGTGCCAGTGAGTTTAAGAAACAATCCAAGTTTTTTAAGACTAGAAAAACATGAAGGCCGTAATGTAAATTAGGGTGCAAATCAAAGGATCAGCGTAAATACTCCTATTTTTCGCTAAAAAGGCGCATCTCGCAAAACTGGTACCGGGGGGGGGACTCGAACCCCCAAGGTGTTACCACCAGCGGATTTTGAATCCGCCGCGTCTACCAGTTCCGCCACCCCGGCACAGG
>JBGMRM010000431.1:0-2562 GCA_048061415.1 Gammaproteobacteria bacterium
CAGGCAAAATGTGATGCTCGGGCAGCGGCTTCGTGCGCAAAAGCTCGATAGCGAGCGAGCCTGCGAGTTAATCGAGCAGGTCGGCCTGCACTCGCATACCAACAAGCGGCCACACCAGCTATCGGGCGGGATGCGGCAACGAGTAGCACTCGCGCGCACACTGATGGAAGATACGCCAGTGGTATTGCTCGACGAACCTTTCTCGGCGCTCGATGCACGCACCCGGGCCGAAATGCAGGAGCTGGCATTCGAAGTACTCGACGGTAAAACCGTGTTGCTCGTTACGCATGACCCGGCCGAAGCGGTTCGGCTTTCGCACCATCTCTACCTGATGTCCAGTAGCGGGATCGAAGATCGAACCGAATCGGGTAGCGTACCCATTCGCGCCGTTGACGATAGTGCAACGCTAAAGGCTCAGGCCCAGTTACTGCTGGCGCTTAGAAATTCGGAGTAATCGTGAGCGACCCTCAATCAAAATTACAGGAATCGAAACCACGAAAAGCCGGGGCGCTGGATATGACGGGTTCTATCCTGTTGATCCTGGTGATCTGGCAAGGTGTTGTCTGGGTCACCCAGGTGCCATCGTATATCCTGCCAGGACCTCTGGGCGTTGCCGAGTCGATGGTAGAGAATGCCGGGCTGATTGCACGGCATAGCTGGATAACCGCACTGGAGGTAATGATCGGGTTATTATTCGGAACACTTTTGGGTGTGGCGACAGCGCTTTACCTGATGATGTCGGATCTCGCCCGCCGATTCATGATGCCGATGCTGGTGCTGAGCCAGACCCTGCCGATTTTTGCGTTGGCGCCACTACTGACGCTGTGGTTTGGGTATGGTTTGTTTTCGAAAATTGTGATGACTTTACTGATAATCTATTTTCCTGTCGCTTCTACATTTTTCGACGGCTTAGGCGGCACCCCGAAGGGGTATTTGCAGTTGGCCCAGAGTATGCGGGCTACCCCAATTAATACGCTGTTGCAGGTCCGCGTGCCCGCAGCCCTGCCTTCGCTGGCTTCGGGCATACGGCTCGCTTCGGTTTATGCGCCCATCGGCGCGATTATCGGCGAGTGGGTGGGTGCTTCGCAGGGCCTGGGTTACCTGATGCTATTAGCCAACGGACGGGTAGAAATCGACCTGATGTTCGCTGCCCTGGTCGCGCTTTGTGGTTTTACCATGCTGCTCCGTTGGTCGACTGGAATGCTTTGCGACAGCTTAAGTGCCTGGGCGGGAGAACCCGGCTAAGCGGCTCAATCGGCAAATTCTCCGGGTTCCAGATTATTGGCCTCGACGATAAAAGTATCGATCGAAACAGTTTTCGAAACATGCCAGTTCAGCGCACTCAGGCTTTTCTGGTAGTTAGCAGATGGGCTGAAATCGTCGAGTAGCGACTTGATTGCCGGATCCTGCATAACGCTGAGTATCGCGAAGGGGCCGGCGATGAAGATAGCCAGCAAGGCGCTTTTATTCGAATTTACATGGGCGACCCTGACGAGGTATAGCCAGATCGCAATCGGGATAAACACCAGGTACCAGCCGATATTGAACAGGTACAGTGGTAAGCTGGATGAGAACAGATACACCAGCTCTTCCACCAGTGTGGATAGCAGGTTGTGAAGCAGAAACACCAGACTAATCGCGACTGTCACGGGTATGATTTCCCAGCGGTTCACCAGTAGCCGTTCGAGAATCGACAGCACCAGCACAGACGCAGCGATAACCAAAGCCGTTTCCCTGAGAACCTGTTCGAGTATATCGTCCCATCCGAGTTTATTGAAAGAATCCAGGTAAAACTTTAATCCACCAATAAAAAGGTACAGCATCACCAGTAAAACGGCCCATATCGTTTGCCTGAAAATATGACTGGTGCCGCCGTTACCGGTGAGTGATTTTGTTTCCGGAACCTGTTGCTTGCGCGATAAAATGCGCGCGGATACTCGGCCGAGTTCGAGATTGATCGGCAGGTTCTCGGTACTCAGGGAATCCTCGGCTTTGCCGTCGAAACGCGCCGGGTTTACCTCGGATAGATTACGTAGTTCGACCTTGCCGCTATCGTCATGTGTGATGATTATATGATGCGGAGCCACGGTCGCATCGGACAGAATAATATCGTTATCCAGCGCGCGCCCGATACGGACTTCGGGCCTGTCGAGTAGATGGTAGCGATGCAGGCCGGAGCCGAGAATTTCGAGTATCAGGGGTTCCACGCGACCTGTTCCATGAAACGCTTTAACAATGGCAGCGTGGATTTAAAATCTATCCCTGTCATGATTAAAGTGATGAGAAAACCCTGATTCTTTTGCCCGGTCAGGGCCGCGGTGAACAGCATGTCGCTGAGTCCCGGGTACTCGACATATTCCCGTCGGCACAGGTTGGATTTGAATTCCTGCCCCGAAATGTCGACAAACCAGGTATCGCAGTTGAAATTGCTCACCACCTCCTCATTGATATGTGAATTTAAATGATCCCTGTTGAGTTTTTCGTACAGGTTGTTGAAGCGCAGACTATTCATCTGCTCGGATTCGAGCCACAAATACTCATAAATCAACTTACCGACAAACT
>JBGMRM010000432.1:0-2550 GCA_048061415.1 Gammaproteobacteria bacterium
GGGCAGCCAGAGGCAGCAGGGCTAATAACCAGACAGGGCGCAAAAAATGAAACTGCTCGATCATAGCGATCCCCGAGCTCGATATACGCACACCACTGCGGCAAGGCCCAGGGCTATCGCCAGCGGCCAGTAAAACAGCGCGTTAATCGGTCGAAACGACTGTTCGTCACTGGCAACCGGTTCGAGCTGGTCGAGCAGTGCGTAAATTTTCACCAGTTCCTCGGTTTCGCGGGCGCGGAAGTACCGCCCACCGGTCAGCTCGGCGATTTTCCTGAGGGTTTTTTCATCCAGTTGCGCAGAGGGATTGACTTTTTGAAGCCCAAACCAGGTCGACATTATCTGCTCATCCGCGCCAATGCCGATGGTGTAAATTTTCAATCCCCGGTCGGCGGCCAGTTGCGCGGCCTTGATCGGCGTTACTTCGCCGGCGGTATTGGCGCCATCGGTGATCAATACTAAAACCCTGTTATCCTGCGCACTGTTAGCCAGGCGTTTGAGCGCAAGCCCAATTGCGTCTCCGATTGCGGTGCGTTCACCGGCGAGTCCTATCGCAGATTCCAGCAACAGTTGCTCGATCGTACTGGTATCGAAGGTGAGCGGCGTCTGCAGGTAAGCCTGGCTGCCAAACAGGATCAGGCCGAGGCGGTCGCCTTTGCGATTTGCGATAAACTCGGCCGCTACCGATTTGGTCGCGGTGAGGCGATCCACAGCGTCTCCGCCAATTTGGAAATCCGTGGTCCTCATGCTGTCGGACAGGTCAACCGCGATCATCAGATCGCGCCCGCTGATGTTGATGCTGATCGGCTCGCCAAACCACTGCGGCCTGCTAGTTGCGACTACCGCGAGAATCCAGGCCAGTAAACCCAGCCATTTGACCCAGCGCAGGTTTAGCCCGCGCTCACTGGCCGCCTCGGATAACCTGAAATCGTCGATGAAGGGAACGCGCAGCGCAGCTTCATGGCTCGAAGGCCTGGCCGGCAGGCCATAGTAAACTGCCAGGGGTAGTGGCAACAGCAACAAAACCCAGGGCCACTCAATCTGTAGCATGACCCTCCCTCCGCGGTAAAGCATTGATCCAGTTTTCACAGCTGCGAAACAGTTCATCGATATCGACTTCAAACTCCGGCTGGTACTGCCCCCGGGTCAACAGATCGCATTGGGTGCTGGAAAAACAGGGTTCGCCGGAAAATTGATTGAGCCGGCTTATCCATTGCTCGCCGCTCAGGCTCGCGTCCGTTTCCCGGGTACCGTAACTCATCACGGTACGGCGCAACAAAACCGATATCTCCTGTATCAACCTGCGCTTATCATCATGCCCTGCGCCGGCTGTTTGCCGGATACGGCCAAGCTCCCTGAGACAGGTGCTTTTGATCGGCCTGTGGCGCAACCAGCCTCGAATTTTCGGTAGCGATAACCCGATCAAAATCAGCAGTACCAGCAGCATCCACCATCCAGGCGCGGGTGGCCACCACAGGCTATCCGTCGGCAGGTGAATATCCCTTAGTGGCAGCTCGTTCATTTTCTGGGATCGGCCCCGAAACCAGTCTTCAATACCTCGAGCAAATCCGAAGCGGTTGAAGCGTCTACAAAATGCAGGCCTAACTGGCGGGAGAGCTGTACAAGCGCCTGGTAGTGCGCGTCGAAGCGTTGCTCGTATTGCTGCCTGCTACCCCGGTTGCTGCTATCGACACCGATTTCTGTGCTGCCGTCGGTGAGACGATAATATCCTGCCGGTGGCAGAGCCTGTTCCAGCGGGTCGTGGGTAAACAGCAGGACAACATCGTTGTGCCTGGATAACCGCGACAGGTGCACCCGCCAGGAATCTTCGAGCAACCGAAAATCGCTAATCAATACCACCAGGCTTCCGGGGCGGGCGACCTGGCGTAATCGGTTGAGCGCGAGCAATCCTGTGTCGCCGCTATTCGTCGATACCTCGCCCTGGTCCCAGGCCGAATGCGAAGTGAGCTTTCGGATGAAATGCAGGGCGGCCGACTTACCCGACCTGGGACGAAACTCGAAATGATCCTGTTCGGAGAATATCAATCCGCCGAGGCGATCACCGTGCTGTATGCTGCTCCAGGCCAGCAAGGCGGCCAGCCTCGATGCGAGCACCGATTTGAAACAGTTGCGGGTGCCGAAAAACATCGAGCGGCACAGGTCAACCCAGAGCAATACCGGGCGTTCACGCTCTTCGCGGTAAACCTTGGTATGCGTGCGGCCGCTACGCGCGGTTACGCGCCAGTCGATGGCGCGGATATCGTCTCCCGCCTGGTAAGGCCTCGACTCGTGATACTCCATGCCACGACCCCGGAACGAAGACAGGTAATTACCAGACCTTTGTGCTTTTACCGAGTCGGAAAACAGCGGGATATTTTTCGCCTCGCGGTGCAGGCCGATGAGTGTCGACTGCCGCACACGGACGATATCGTCTCCTTTTTCCTGACTGGTTGATATTTGACTTTCCACTGCTTGCCTGTCCTGAAGAATTCACACAGTCCAATCAGGGTACGGCGATTCGGGAAATCAACTCGTCGATACATAGGTCTGTAG
>JBGMRM010000433.1:0-2548 GCA_048061415.1 Gammaproteobacteria bacterium
GGGCTGTTCCGGACAGCCCTACTGCATTTCCACCGTCCCTGGCGGTCACGTCGCGTGAGAGCGCCCAGGGAGGGCTTGCAGCGTTCCTGTAAATATATACCGGTGGTTACGCCTCGAAAGCGAGGCTGTCTCGGGTGAAAGGGATTGAACCGAAATGAGGTGCTTTGAGAGATATATTATATGAGTGAAAATATTGTAATTACCGGCGCGGCTCGTACACCGATGGGTGGTTTCCAGGGTGTACTCTCGCCGGCGAGTGCGCCCGAACTCGGCGCCGCAGCAATAGCCGCAGCGGTCGAGCGTAGCCAGATAAGTGGTGATGCGATCGATGAAGTCATCATGGGCTGCGTATTAGCGGCCGGGCAGGGACAGGCGCCTGCGCGCCAGGCGAGTCTCGGTGCGGGTCTCCCGCTTTCTACTGGTTGCACCACGGTGAATAAAATGTGCGGTTCCGGGATGAAAGCGACGATGCTGGCGCACGACCTGATCGTAGCCGGCAGCAATCGGGTGATGGTCGCCGGGGGACTGGAGAGCATGAGCAATGCGCCTTACCTGCTACCGAAGGCACGTACTGGATTACGCATGGGACACGGGCAGGTGATGGACCACATGTTTCTCGATGGACTCGAAGACGCCTACGACAGGGGATGCCTGATGGGGACCTTTGCCGAAAACACCGCCGATAAATACCAGTTCACGCGCGAGCAGCAGGATGAATTTGCGATCACCTCGTTGAAACGCGCGCAGGCGGCGATCGAGAGCGGCGCCTTCAGGGCGGAAATTACGCCGGTGGTGATGAAAACGCGCAAGGGCGAAGTCACGGTCGATACCGACGAACAGCCTTTCAACGCGAAGCTGGATAAAATCCCGACCTTGCGTCCCGCTTTCCGCGGTGACGGAACGGTTACTGCGGCCAATTCGAGTTCGATTTCCGACGGTGCGGCGGCACTGGTATTGATGGGCGAAGACGAGGCCGAAAAACGTTCGGTCAAGCCGCTCGCAATCATTCGCGGGCACGGTACTTTTGCGCACGAGCCTGCCTGGTTTACCACCGCGCCGGTCGCTGCGATCCGAAATCTACTGGATAAGCTCGGCTGGGCGGTCGATGAGGTCGATCTGTTCGAAATCAACGAAGCTTTCGCAGTCGTGACCATGGCTGCGATGCACGACCTCGGGCTCGACCCTGCTAAGGTCAATATCAACGGCGGTGCCTGTGCGCTCGGCCACCCGATCGGTGCTTCCGGCGCGCGCATTCTGGTGACACTGATCGCCGCGCTGCAAAACCAGGGCCTGAAAAAAGGCATTGCGGGCCTGTGCATCGGCGGGGGAGAAGCGACCGCGATGGCGATCGAACTGGTATAGATTACACGATGCATCTCAGCGACGAACAGATACTGATCCGCGACAGTGTGCGCGATTACGTACAAACGAAGGTAGCGCCGCATGCGGCCGAGTGGGATAAAACCAGCCACTTTCCCGCGCAGCAACTGAAAGAAATGGGTGAGCTCGGTCTATTCGGGATACTCATTCCAGAACAATGGGGTGGCAGTGGGGCCGATTACGTTTCCTATGCACTCGCGCTCGAAGAAATTGCCGCGGCGGACGGAGCCTGCTCGACTATCGTGAGCGTGAATAACGTCGTGGTCTGCTGTTCCCTGTTCAAATTCGGCAGTGACTTCCTCAAACAGGAATACCTGAAACCACTGGCTTCGGGCACAAAACTCGGCTGCTTTTGCCTGACCGAACCCCAGGCCGGATCCGACGCGTCTGCGCTGAAAACCAGCGCACTAAAGGAAGGCGGCGATTATATTTTGAATGGCACCAAATCCTTTATCACTTCCGGCAAAAACGCACAGGTCGCAATTATATTTGCCGTCACCGACCCAGGGGCGGGCAAGAAAGGCATCAGTGCCTTCGTGGTACCGACCGATAACCCGGGTTACCAGGTGGGCGGTGTGGAACACAAGATGGGGCAGCACGCCTCGGATACCGCACAGGTGTTTTTAAAGGATTGCCGAATCCCGGCCAGTCATCTGCTCGGCGAAGAAGGGGAAGGGTACAGGATAGCGTTGATGAACCTGGAAGGCGGGCGTATCGGTATCGGCGCGCAAAGCGTCGGTATGGCGCGGGCCGCTTACGAAGTCGCGCTCGAATATGCCAAACAACGCGAAGCCTTTGGCAAGCCCGTTATCGAACACCAGGCGGTGGCTTTCCGGCTCGCTGATATGGCGACCCAGCTCGAAGCCGCTCGATTGATGGTACTCAATGCCGCGAGCCTGCGCGATGCCGGCGAACCCTGCCTGAAACAGGCCAGCATGGCCAAGTTATTCGCCTCCGAGGCTGCGGAGAAAATTTGCTCGTCGGCCATCCAGGTGCTGGGAGGCTACGGTTATTTAAATGACTTTCCGCTGGAGCGCATCTACCGCGACGTGCGGGTAGCACAGATATACGAGGGCACCAGCGATATCCAGCGTATCGTGATCGCACGGGCGATAGCCCAATCGGGAGGCGGTTGAAGCCATGGGCGTTTTGCAAACACAGGTAAACC
>JBGMRM010000434.1:0-2538 GCA_048061415.1 Gammaproteobacteria bacterium
GCCTGACTTTTGTCATACTCTCCCTGGTGTGGATGCTGGCAGCCTGGATCGAACGGCGCGGGTTTCGACAGCAGGTTTCACTACAGATTTATACCGATATGATTATTATCATTCTGCTCATGCATGCCAGCGGTGGCATTTCCAGCGGTCTCGGTACGCTTTTAATCATATCCATCGCGGTTACCGGCCTGCTCACCGAACAATCGCTGGCTTTGGTGTTTGCCTCGCTTGCCTCGCTCGGCCTGCTCGCTGAGTATATTTACTCGATCACCAATATTGCCAATTACTCGGGCAGCTCTACCCAGGTTGGGATTCTCGGTGCGACCCTGTTCGCCACCGCTATCGTCACGCACAAACTGAGAATGCGCCTGCAGAGTAGTGAACAGCTGGTGCAGCAAAGGGACCGCGATGTCGCCCTGCTATCTGCGCTCAATCAGGAAATTATCGAAAATATGCAGACCGGCGTGATCGTACTCAGCAGAAACAATCAGGTAAGGCACATCAATAATGCCGCATTAAAAATGCTCGACATCTCCACAAACAAGGTGTTTTCGCTCAAACACGACCAGCCCAGGATTCTCGCTGCGCTTAAAACGTGGCGGAAATCATCCGAAGGAGATAAACCCTTTTTGCCCTCCGAGACGGGTATCGACAATATTCAGGTTAGCTTTCGACGTTTACAGGACCAGGGCAATGAAAACACACTGATATTTTTAAACGACGTTTCTTCCATCAAGAATAGTATGCAGCAGGCCAAACTGGCCTCACTCGGCCATCTTACAGCCAGTATTGCGCACGAAATTCGTAATCCACTGGGTGCAATTTCACACGCTGCACAATTACTTTCTGAAAACAGGGATCTCGCCGAAGCCGAACATCGAATGACCGATATCATCCACCAGCATTCGAATCGGATCAATCATATCATCGAGGATATTCTACAACTCTCACGCCGTAGCCAAACCGCAAAGGAAACTATTACGCTGGATCGATGGTTATTAAAATTTGTCGAGGAGTACTGTTTGAGTAACCAGGCAGGAGCGGACAGTTTTGACCTCGATGTGCATTTGAAGAATGCCTCGATCCGGTTTGATGCGGGTCATCTGACCCAGATCATGACCAATCTCTGCAACAATGCGCGAACCCACGGAAACAATGAAAAACCGATTCACATCAAGCTTTTTGCAGATCAATATCACGCAGTAAACCTCGAAATAGCCGATGAGGGCCAGGGAATAGACGCACAAAATCTGGACAAGATTTTTGAGCCTTTTTATACCACCAGCCACCAGGGTTCCGGCCTCGGTCTGTATATCGTCGATCAATTATGCGAACTCAATGACGCAACCATCGCTATTCGACAGAATTCCTACAATGGCACCAGCTTTGTCATCCACTTTGGCGCGAGCCCTGTCCATCAGCAAGCCGAGCAGGGTGCAATATGAACAAGCAGCGCGTACTTGTTGTCGATGACGAACCGGATATCCGGGAATTACTCGAAATCACGCTGTTACGCATGGGGCTTGATACGCGCTGTGCGGAGGATTTCAGCAGCGCGACGCGTTATTTGCAGGACGAGACTTTCGATCTCTGCCTGACAGATATGAAGTTACCCGATGGCGACGGCATAGCGCTGGTCGAGTATATCCAGCAACATTGCCCCAATACACCGAGTGCGGTTATTACCGCGCACGGCAGCATCGACCTCGCGATCAGGGCGATGAAATCGGGTGCTTTCGATTTCGTATCGAAACCTATATCGCTCGACACACTGCGCAACCTGGTCGAAAAAGCTCTGACCCTGCCGACCAGTACACAACAGATTGACTCTTATTCCGGGTCGAAATACCAGATTATCGGCGATTCTGAGCCGGTCAACGAAATGAGGCGCTCGATTACCAAGTTTGCGCGTAGCCAGGCGCCAGTATTCATCCAGGGGCAATCGGGTACCGGCAAGGAGCTGGTAGCGCGGCAGGTGCATTTACAGGGAGCGCGAGGCGATTCGCCCTTCGTGGCAGTCAACTGTGGCGCAATACCGTCAGAATTGATGGAAAGCGAATTTTTTGGGCATCTCAAGGGTAGTTTTACCGGGGCGACCAGCGATAGCGAAGGTCTGTTCAAGGCCGCCCACGGCGGCACTTTGTTCCTGGACGAAATTGGTGACCTACCACTGCCAATGCAGGTGAAATTGCTACGCGTAATCCAGGAAAAAACTATCAGGCCAGTCGGCGCCCAGGTTGAAGAGGATATCGACGTGCGCATTATCAGCGCGTCTCACAAGGACCTCGACGCCATGGTCAAACAGGGCGAATTCAGGCAGGATCTTTATTACCGTATCAACGTGATCGGTGTCACGGTGCCGCCTCTGTCCGAGCGCAGCGAGGATATCGTCCAACTCACCCAGCACATCATCGGCAAACTCAATCGAGAAAACAAATCGAAAAACAGGCTGAGTAAAGCGGCGCTCCAGACATTAATGAAATACACCTTCCCGGGAAACGTGCGAGAGCTGGAAAATATTCTTGAGCGAGCTACTGC
>JBGMRM010000435.1:0-2529 GCA_048061415.1 Gammaproteobacteria bacterium
AATTGATCTACGAGGACTGGATCTGGAAGCTGGAGTTAATTCATCGCGATACCAGCGAACCGTCTTTCCAGGCTTTAACGGGTGGATTTGAGTACACTTTTTACGGCATTTTCGAAACCGATATCGACCTCGGTAGCATTGCCGAATACTCATACGATAGCCGTGGCCCGGGTGACCGGGGCGTGTTTGATCGCGATTTGTTCCTCGGTGCACGACTGGCGTTTAACGATGTACAAAGCAGCGAGCTACTCGCCGGTGTGTTTTACGATACCGAGAAGGGTAGCCAGTCCTTCAGGCTCGAAGGTAATCGGCGCATCGGAGATAGCTGGAAGGGTACGATAGAAATGCAGTTGTTTTCAAACATCGATCCCACAGACCCTCTCCTTGCTTTCGAGAAAGATGATTTTTTATTGCTCGAACTGGCGAAATTTTTCTAGCCTGGGCACAGTGCGACTTGAGTATTGATTAGTATTGGCTGGCAGAAACTGAATCCTGGGTAGCGTAACCACCGGTATATATTTACAGGGCCTTGCGCGACAGGGACGTCGCGTGAGAGCGCCCAGGGATGGCTTGCAGCGTTCCTGTAAATATATACCGGTGGTTAGGCTTCCCAGAGTCCAGTCACTGCCAATTGATGTTAATCTAAAAATAATGTTTCGATTTCTACCGCGGCATTTCCTTGATGTATATATCCTGCTTGCTGTAGGGAATTTCGATCTTTTCTTCGATGAAGCGTTTGTAGACCTGGCAGTTGAGGGCATCGATTACGCGCCCGCGCAACACGGGCTGGTCGATCCAGCACAGTAGTTCGAAGTCGAGACTCGACTGCCCGAATGCGCGGAAACGTACCCGTGGTTCCGGGTCTTCGCATACCGCCTCGTCGATCGTGGCTATGCCCATCAATATTTCCCGCACCTTGTCTATGTCTGAGCCGTAGGCGACTCCGACTGCGATGCGAATGCGGTATTTCTCTGCCGGTCCACCCGATTCATTGTTAATTTTAGTATTACCCATGACCGAATTTGGGATCGTGACTTCGATGTCGTCGCGTGTCAGCAGGCGCGTACTGCGAATTCCGATATGGGTGACTTCGCCACGCTCACCAGAATCGAGAACCACGAAATCGCCGATTTTGTAGGGTGCATCGGCGAGGATAAAGACGCCGGAGAACAGGTTCGCCAGCGTATCCTTGGCGGCAAAACCTATCGCTATTCCAACGATTCCAGCGGAGGCGAGCCAGGCTGTCATATCGATTTGCCAGGCGCTAAAAATGATGTAGACCGCGAGTACGATAATCGTGATATTGGCGATGTTTTCAAATAACGGCAGGGTTTGCAGGTGTAGTATTCCGAGGTGCTGATCATCCCGGGCGACATTTCTGAGAATAAGCCGGGTTATCCTGAGTAACAGCATAAACCAGATGATATAAGCGATAGTCTCTAGCACGGAAAAAACGATCAGGTCAAACGGGTCACCTATGTCGATTATTACGGTTGCGAGCGCGAAGCCGAGCAGGATAAAGCTGATATAGATTGGGCCGTGTAACAGGTCGATCAGGCGGTTATCGAATTCGATTCTTGTCCTCGCAGCCAGGTTCCTAAGCAGGGTAATGACGAAGCGGTCGAAAATCCAGGCGACGATAAATGAAACGGTGATAGTAACCAGCGCCTGGATCCACGGGTAATCGCCGAAATAAGCGAGGTAGGGTCGCAGTAAATTTTGTAAATCACCAAGCATCAGGTTTTTTCCTGCCGGTAGAGAATCGTGGTAGTGGAGAAAGATATCATACCCGAACAGGCCGCTGTTGAGACCCAATAATCACTAAACTCTGGCCGCTTTAACACTCGGTAATATTCACCGCGAGACCACCGCGTGCGGTTTCCTTGTACTTGGTTTTCATGTCGGCGCCGGTTTCGCGCATGGTTTTGATCACCTTGTCGAGCGATACGAAATGTTGGCCGTCGCCGCGCAACGCGATGCGTGCGGCATTGATCGCTTTCACCGAGGCCATCGCATTGCGTTCGATGCAGGGTACCTGCACCAGTCCACCGACCGGATCGCAGGTCAGCCCCAGGTTGTGTTCCATGCCGATTTCGGCTGCGTTTTCGGCCTGTTCGGGTGTGCCTCCGAGTACTTCGGTGAGAGCACCCGCCGCCATCGAACAGGCACTTCCGACTTCGCCCTGGCAACCGACTTCCGCCCCGGAAATCGATGCGTTTTCCTTGTATAAAATTCCGATCGCGCCCGCCGTCAGCAAAAAACGCACGATGCCGTCGTCGTCAGCATTGGGGTAAAAGTACTGGTAATAGTGCAACACCGCAGGAATGATCCCGGCTGCGCCATTGGTCGGCGCGGTAACGACACGGCCACCAGCGGCATTTTCTTCATTAACCGCGAGCGCGTAGAGGTTAACCCAGTCCAGCGCAGTCAGGGGATCCTTGTAGGTAATTTGCGGTTGCGTGTTCAATTTTCGAAAAAGCTCGGCGGCGCGTCGCTTGACTTTCATCCCACCCGGCAAAATGCCTTCGT
>JBGMRM010000436.1:0-2523 GCA_048061415.1 Gammaproteobacteria bacterium
GATTTTTGACGCGACCCGCTGTGACCGACTCCCTGCCACCGATAAGAACCGAAATCCGATATTTCCTGATGATCGCATTTCCGTTGTCTGCCGCTTACCTCGCCGAATTTTCGATGTTCATCACCACCAAAATGGTAGTGGGCAGGCTCGGGTACGAACAGCTTGCGGCGGTGGGTATCGCCGGCGATCTTTCGTTCGAAATACTGGTGATACTCATGGGCCTGCTTTCGATCATCGGCGTGCTCGCGGCGCAGGCCGAAGGGGCCGGCAAAAAATCCGAAGTCGGACAGTCGGTGCGACAGGGATTGATTGTTGCCACTATGATCGGTATCCCGGCCATGGCGTTTATCTGGAATCTTGACCTGGTGCTCGCCGCTACCAGGCAGGATCCCGTCGTGATCGAATTAGCAATCCCCTACCTGCGCGGCCTCAGTGGTATAGTTCTGCCGATACTCTGGTTCGCGGTATTTAGAAATTACATTGCCGCACTGGCGCAACCATTCGCAATCATGGTAATTACCGTAGCTGCGGTTTTTTTAAACTACCTGTTGACTGTCTGGCTGGTGTACGGCGGTTTTGGATTTGACGCCCTGGGCCTGTTCGGTGCTGGACTCGCGACCACAATAGTCACCTGGTTGATGTTTCTCAGCCTCGCACTGTATGTTTACCGAAAACCCGGCCTGCGTGGCTATGGTGTTTTCCAAGGGGTTTGGCGCATGCACTGGCCGACCTGCGCCGAAATATTTCGCCTCGGCATTCCGGTCGCCGGCCTCACCCTTCTCGAAGCTGGTCTGTTCGTCGCGGTATCGATACTGTCGGGTGTGATCAGCACTAAAACGCTGGCAGCCTACGAGGTGGTCATGTCATGGGTCGGCATACCCTTCGTGATTGCGCTCGGTCTCGCCGAGGCCACCATGGTGCGCGTGGCGCATGCAGTCGGGCGTAACCACATCAAAGCGGTTCGCCGCGCAGGCCATCTGGGTATGACCCTCGGCGTTGGACTGCTCACCATCCTGGTCGTCATTCCGCTTGGCTTTGCCGATCAGATAATCCAAATCTTTATCACCCCGGCCGACCCGGGCTTTGCCGAAGTCTCGAAGCTTGCGGCCCAATTTCTGATGATCGGCGCCATATTCCAGGTATTCGATGGCTTACAGGCAATTTCCGCCCGTGCCCTGCGTGGACTCAAGGACAGCGTCGCACCGCTGTGGATTGCAGGTTTTGGTTATTGGGTTCTGGGTATTGGCGGTGGGTCTATACTCGCCTTCCCTTACGGTTACGGTGGCACCGGATTATGGTGGGGCCTGGCTTTGGGTCTGATGGTAACCGCCAGCCTGCTATGCTGGCGCTTCAATCAATTTTCATCGCGCCCATTGATTCAGGCCGGGGCGCCTCGATAATAATGCCATAAGAATAAACTCCCAGCGCTACTCCAGGGTGACCAGTGGGCGATCAGGGTACGCGCCTGTTTCGCCGTGGGTCTTTGCGGCAGGCCTTTCAAACGTTGTAGCGCTACCTGCAACGCGAGATCGTCGGCCGGGAAGATATCGCGCCGTTGTAGCGAAAACATCAGGTAGATTTCAGCACTCCAGACACCGAAACCGCGCAGCGCGGTAATTGTCTCTATCGCCTGCTTATCATCGAGCGACGCCAGGACATCGGGAATCAGGTCTCCATTGACGATGGCTTCGGCCAGCCGCTGGGAGTATTCGACCTTGCGATTAGACAACCCGGCCTCGCGCAGGGCCCCAGGTGGCAGTCTGAGTAATTCGGAAGCCAGCATGTGCGGTAGTAACTTTCGCACTCGCCGCATGATAGCGGCCGCGGCCGCGGTCGAAATTTGCTGGACGACTATGATTGCAAACAATGTTTCGAAACCCTGGGGGCGGATGCGCGGTCGCGGATATCCATAGCTGCCGACCGCTGCTTTAAGCTCGGAATCGACGCGCGCGATGCGATCGATATCCTTATTTAGCTGCTTTTGATTTAACAGAGTTTATCCACGGGATTTGACATCGCACTATGATACTAGAAAAATCCGATAAAATAGTGAGCGATACCGACGATACCGAATCGATGCTGGTATGATTGACGAACCGAAAGTTTTCAGGAGTTAAATATGGCCGCTTACTGGATCGCTCATGTTACCGTCACCGACGCCGATGCCTACGGTGAATATGCCAAACGCGCCACCGGTGTAATCGAAGCGCATGGCGGCGAATTTCTCGCGCGCGCATCTCGCACCGTATGGCTCGAGGGTAAGGAACGTGCGCGCAACGTCGTGGTACGATTCCCGAGTGTCGAAGACGCCGAGCGTTGCTATTATTCAGAGGCTTACCAGGAAGCCCTGGGGTTTGCCCGGGATGCTGCAGAGCGCGATCTTTGCATTATCGATGGTCACTAACGGTGTATCCAGTAAAGCTCTGTCTATGATTAATTTATAGAATCAGTCTTAAAGGATACGATCACGAACCTGATGATAGGGCACTACGGCCAACAGGAAACAGGGCTTACCCGTGTATA
>JBGMRM010000437.1:0-2515 GCA_048061415.1 Gammaproteobacteria bacterium
GTATATATCCGATATTTGCTCCTGCAATATCGGTATACAATACATCCTGTATATAACCGGAGAAAACAATGAAAATTAGAGGTCTCAGCAAAACAATAGTGGCAGCTCTCATGGCAGTGCCACTTTTATCCGGAATTGCCAGTGCATCTGAGTTGACAATTCCATCATTTGACTACCGTACCGGCCCCTACGCGCCCAACGGAATTCCGTTTGCCAACGGGTATGGTGATTATTTGAACATGATCAACGCGCGTGATGGTGGCGTCAACGGCATAAAGCTCAAACTGACACCCTGCGAAACAGCATACAACACCAAGCGCGGTGTGGAGTGTTACGAAAATGTTAAAAACGAAGGTCATTCGGGCGCCGTCGTAATTCAGCCATTATCAACTGGCATCACCTATCAGTTGATTCCCAAGGCCAGCGTCGATGAAATTCCCATATTTTCGATGGGTTATGGCCGCACCTCGGCCGCCAATGGCAAAGTGTTCCCGTGGGTTTTCAACTTCCCCGCTACCTACTGGAGCCAGGCAACCGCGTTCATACAGTACATCGGTGACAGAGAAGGCGGCATGAATAATCTAAAGGGTAAAAAAATAGCCCTCGTTTATCACAACTCGGCCTACGGTAAAGAACCGATACGCACGCTCGAAAGCGCGGCAAAGAAATTCGGGTTTGAGTTCCTGCAGTTGCCTGTCGACAGTCCAGGACAGGAGCAAAAGTCAACCTGGTTACGAATCCGCAAAGAGAAACCCGACTGGATATTGATGTGGGGCTGGGGAGTCATGAACCAGGTCGCGATTAAAGAAGCTGCGTCGATTCGTTTCCCGATGGATCACTTTATCGGTGTCTGGTGGTCGGGCTCTGAAAATGATGTCTTACCCGCCGGCCTTGCTGCGGATGGTTATCTCTCCGGTGCGTTTCACCAGCCAGGTGACGACTTCCCGGCAATCGACGACATCAAAAAGTACGTTTACGATGCCGGTAACGGGCTGGGTGAACGCGCGCGTATTGGCGAGGTGCTTTACAATCGTGGACTGGTTGCTGCAATGTGGACTACCGAAGCGATTCGCAAGGCGATGGAAATATCCGGCACCAATGACGTTACCGGCAAGGAAGTGCGCGACGGTTTCGAAGCGCTCGATGTCGACGAAGCTCGCTTGAAAGAACTGGGCCTGCCAGGCTTCACCATTCCGGTCAAGATCACCTGTGAAAATCACGAGGGTCCTGGTCAGGTTGCCATACAACAATGGGACGCGAAAGCGAAACAATGGAACCTGGTGACCGGATTCTACGAGCCACTTCGCGACATAACCGCGCCGCTAATCGCAGAAGACTCAGCGCAGTACGCGGCTGAAAATAACGTGAAGATTCGTAGCTGCAGTTAATCCATCTAAACCCTGGCAATTTCTGCTAATGGAATGAACGAACAGTGACAGCAACTGCACCACTGACCGACACCAGACCAATGTTGTCAGTCAACAATATAGAGGTGATCTACGACCACGTCATCCTGGTATTGAAAGGTGTGTCACTCGAAGTTCCCGAGCAGGGCATCGTCGCCCTGCTCGGCGCCAACGGCGCGGGCAAGACGACCACGCTGAAGGCGATTTCCAATTTGCTGCGCGCCGAGCGCGGTGACATTACCAAAGGCACTATTGAGTTTCAGGGTGAGCGTATCGATAAGCTCGACTCGTCTGACCTGGTCCAGCGAGGTGTCATTCAGGTCATGGAAGGACGCCATTGTTTCGAACATTTAACCGTCGAGGAAAACCTGTTGACCGGGGCCTATACGCGCAAAGATGGCGGAGCCGCGATCCATCGGGACCTGGAACTGGTTTATAGTTATTTTCCCAGGCTGAAACAGCGCAGAAAAGCCCAGGCCGGCTACGCTTCCGGCGGCGAACAACAAATGGTAGTCATAGGTCGTGCACTGATGTCGCGACCTAAAATGATTTTGCTCGACGAGCCTTCGATGGGCCTGGCGCCGCAACTGGTCGAGGAAATATTTACCATTGTCGAACGCCTGAATGCCAAAGAAAGTGTTACATTCCTGCTTGCCGAACAGAATACCAATATAGCGCTGCGGCACGCGACCTACGGCTACATTCTGGAAAATGGCCGAGTAGTGCTCGATGGTTTTGCGAAGGAGTTACGCGAAAATAAGGACGTTAAGGAGTTTTATCTTGGAATTAGCGAAGGCGAGCGGGTCAATTTTCGTGAAGTGAAGCATTACCGCCGACGTAAACGCTGGCTGGCCTAGTGGCGCTATAAAAATGCGCTTTTTCTACGATAACCGCACCATTGTCGACAAACTATCTAGATTAAATTTTCTACTATGAGTGAATACTACGATTCGCTCGAAACCCGCGACCCGCAGGAGCGCGAGCAGGCATTGATTCAGGCAGTCGGCGAGCAGGTCGCCCATGCGAAAGACAAGGCGCCTATCTATCGATCGCTGCTTGCCGGTATCGACCCGGAGGGAATAACCGATGCCGAGACAATCGCGAGCTTA
>JBGMRM010000438.1:0-2509 GCA_048061415.1 Gammaproteobacteria bacterium
GGTATATATACCAGCACACTATCCTCTCTACGAAACGATTCCGGCAGACGAGACCTGTCTTCCTGCGTGATGAAACCAATCATTTCCAGGGCATTTAATTTAACTATCACGACCTGCCCAAGACCCTCTTTCTTCGGTGAAAAGAATTCAAACAGGTCGTGCATAGTCCGATAAACAGTCTTGATTAAGGGCAGTTTGTAGAGAATTTGCTCGCCGAATGCGAACAATTGCCGCACGAAGATAGCTTTCATCATCAGGCCAACAACGAACACGAGGGCCAGACCCGCGATCATCCCCAGCCCCGGAAAATAAACCACCTCCGGTAGCACCCAGCGTAAGGCGCTGCCCATCACCTTTTCCGAAGAAACCGCCAGCCAGAACAGCAGGTATACCGTCAGGACGACGGGTAATAAGGTG
The DNA here is from genome assembly GCA_048061415.1 of Gammaproteobacteria bacterium. Classification (GTDB taxonomy): domain Bacteria; phylum Pseudomonadota; class Gammaproteobacteria. Next base: position 418 of record JBGMRM010000438.1, read on the forward strand.
AAAAAACCAGTGAGCAAGGTTGTGCTGATAGATTTGAACATGGGCAGAGACTCCCGATTTACTTCGGAGAGATTCTACCAGTATTCCGGTTAAGCTGTAGCGGTGCGCAGGACGGAGAAGATTGGGTACTGTGCTTTTCAGCTCCAGAATCAGCGCGTGCCGAGGTATATTCCGGCACTCATCATGATCGAGCCAGCCAGCCGATTGAGCCCCTTCATTGCCTTCTCGGAACGAAAATATTGCCTGGCCCAGCTGGCACTCGCCGCGATGGTCAGCAGTCCGAGCGAGATGCCCAAAAATGTCAGGGTCGCCACGACCAGGAAATCCTGCGTACCGAGTGAGGCAAGATCGACGAAACTGGGCAGAAATGCGATATAAAACAGGATGACCTTGGGATTCGATGCCGAGATCAGAAAGCCCTGGATAAACCCGGCCATATTACTGGCACGGGATAAACGATTGTCCTGCTCGATATACTCGGCGCGACTGCGCCATAGTTTCCAGCCCAGGTAAATCAGGTATATAGCACCGGCGATTCGGATCAGCGTAAACAGGATCCCCCATTGCCCGGCAATTGCGGCGAGTCCGTAGCTGGCTAAAACCAGGTAGACCACATCGCTTACGGCCATCCCGAGCGATATCGCGATACAGGGGCGCACACTTTCGGCGAGCGATTTTGCCAAAATTGCGAAAACGCCGGGCCCTGGCGTGATCGAAAAAATGTAGATCGTGATAAAAAAAATAATGGCTACTTCGATACTCATTCCAGTGCCCGATCCAGTTCCCGAATAATTTTTCCTGCGTCTTCGATTCGGTTGTAATGTAACAGGGATATTCTCACCACGCCCTCGTCAGGGTCGAGGGCGAGGTCGCTGATCAGCCGGTGGGCGTAAAAATGACCGAACTCGGCGCCTATACCCGCTCGTTGCAGTTTATTGGCCAGGCTTTGCGAGTTTTGTTTAAGCGGTTTAAACGCTATGGTGGGTGCGCGGTCATTATCCCTGGTAGACGGTTTGCCGATGAGCCACACATCGGGATGCTGGTCTAGAAAATCAAGAATTGGCGCCGCGAGCCGGTTTTCGTGCCGCAGGATCAATGCATGTATATCGGCCATTTTTTGGACTGCTTCGACCTCGTTATCATCGAAATGATGCGCGTGCAGTGCGTCGAAATAATCCAGTACGCCGGCGCAGGCTGCAACCTGGGCGTGTTGAGGCCCAGCCGGATTAAAGTCTTTGGCCGGGTCACCGGCAAGAAAATAATGCGCCTGTGAAATCAGGTCGGGGCGTATCGCGGCATTGATATACATGAGACCCTGATGCGGACCGAAAACCTTGTACAGGCTGAAAGCGTAACCATCCACATCCAGGGCTTTCAAATCACAGATATGGTGCGGGGCATAAGCAACCGCGTCGACAAATACCCTGGCTGCACTGTGAGATTTTATCTGTCGGACAATTTGCGCGACCGGGTTGGCAGTACCGACAATATTCGAGCAATGGCTAAAGAAAACCCAGCGGGTATTTTCGTTCAGCAAGGGTAATAGTTGCTCAACATCGAGTAAGCCGGTAACCGGGTCGACTTCCCACTGGCGAATAGTCACGGCTTTTTCGATTGCCTTGCGTCGCCAGGCGCCGCTGTTGGCTTCGTGGTCCTGGTTGGTGACCACGATTTCGTCACCGGCTTTCCACAGGTCGCCGATCGCCTGCGACATCACGTAGGTATTCATCGAGGTCGATGGCCCCACCGTGAGTTCTGAAAGATCGATATTCAACGCGGCGGCCCATCCCTGTTTCGCACGATCCATCGCTGCGCCGGCTTCGGCAGACGAGGGGAAATCCGAATAAGGTTGCACCCGCGTGTGGCGGTTGTAATGCTCCATCGATGCATTGACCTGCTTACAGACATAACTGCCGCCGGCATTGGAGGCAAAGATAAACTGCGGATCGTCGTCAAGCTGACCAAACTGCCGCCGCACAAAATCGATATCCAGGTTCATAGGTGCTTGCCCGGAATTGGTAACAGGTGAGATAGTAGCATTCCTGGCCTATAGATAATCGTGCCTAAATTTGTCATGCGCCTGATCGAAGCG
>JBGMRM010000439.1:0-2501 GCA_048061415.1 Gammaproteobacteria bacterium
GGTAATGCGCCTGCTCGACCAGACCGCCGGCGCCCTGGATATCGATAAGCTCGGCATGCCACCGGGTCTGCTGCGCAGGTTCCGCAGAAACTTCCATCTGCCCAATGGCATGATTCTGGTGACCGGACCTACCGGTAGCGGTAAAACGACCTCCCTGTACGCGGCGCTAAAAGAACTTAATCTTCCTGAGTCTAAAATTATCACGGTCGAAGACCCGGTGGAATACCGCCTGGAGCGGATTAATCAGGTCCAGGTAAACCCTAAAATCGGATTAAACTTCGCCAGTGTATTAAGAACCGCACTACGCCAGGATCCCGATATCATCATGGTCGGAGAGATGCGCGATGCTGAAACCGTCGAAATTGGCGTTGCCGCGGCGATGACCGGTCACCTGGTTTTGTCCACGCTGCATACCAACGACACGGTATCCACCGCGACACGGCTGATGGACATGGGGGTGGAAGGCTACCTGCTGGCGACCACGCTGCGCACTATCATCGCGCAACGCCTGGTTCGAAAAGTCTGCCATAGCTGCGCCGAAGACTATACACCGGATAGCTTCGAAATCGGCTGGCTATATGAAATCCTGGATATAGATGTGCGCCAGCACCGCTATAAAACAGGCCGGGGTTGTAACCATTGCGGTAACACCGGGTATCACGGGCGTATGGGCGTTTTTGAATTGCTCGACATGAATAACGATCTGGCGGAAGCGCTACGCAATAATGACCCCCAGGGATTTGTCGAAGCGGCGCTCAGGGCGCCCGGATACGAACCATTGATCAGCGTCGCGCATCATCATGCGAGCAACGGCCTGACTACCATCGAGGAAATGCTGCGCCTCGCCGGGCAGGTGAAGGACGAGACACTGGAAGAACCGCTAAGCCTCGATATGGATAGTGCCGGCTCGGCTTAGCCATGCCAAATTTTTCTTACAGCGGTCGCAGCAGCCAGGGTGAGTTAATCGATGGCGAGATTGAAGGCGCCAACAATTCAGCCGTGGCGAGCCTGTTGATGGACCGTGGCATCACGCCGATTACCATCGAGGAGAAAAAACCACCGGTCGATATTATCCATGTGATCAACGAAAAATTCGACCTGTATAAAATCAGCATCGAAGAATTGCTGATGTTCACGCGCCAGATGGGTGCGTTGATCAGGGCCGGCATACCAATCACGCGCGCGATCGCAGGCATCCTGGACTCAATCGAAAATCCACTGTTGATCAAAGCGCTGCGCGATATACAGGAGCAACTCGAATCGGGTCGCAGCCTGTCGGTATCCTGCGCGAGGCACCCGAAGGTATTTTCCAATCTTTATATCAGCATGATCCAGGTCGGAGAAAGTACCGGCCACCTCGAAGAAACCTTCGCGCTGATGGCCGAATATATCGACCGAAATCGACGCCTTACCCATAACATCAAAACCGCGCTGCGCTATCCGACCACGGTGATCATCGCGGTCGGCATTGCAATGGTAATCGTCAACCTGTTCGTGATACCCAAATTTGCCGCGTTTTTCGAGGCCAATAGCCTCGAACTACCCTGGCAAACGGTATTCCTGCTCAACACTTCGAGTTTCTTCGTGAATTACTGGGCCTATATGCTGGTATTGCTGGTCGGTGGCGTCGTCGCGTTCAAACGCTATATCAATACGCCCGAAGGCAAACTCAGGTGGCACCGGTTAATCATCAGGGCGCCGCTGGTGGGGGATATTTTGCACCGTGCGTATATGGCCCGCTTCGCGCGGTCGTTTTCGATGGCTTACAGTGCCGGTGTCCCAATCGTTCAGGCAATGGGCGTGATTTCGCGCTCTATCGGCAATGAATTTATCTCCGCGCGGGTAAATGGCATGCGCGAAGGCATCGAACGCGGCGAATCGCTCACCCGCACCGCGCATCAGACCGAAATGTTTACCCCGGTAGTGATGCAAATGTTTGCGGTCGGCGAAGAAGCGGGAAGCCTGGATGAAATGATGACCTATATCGCCGATTTTTACGAAGAAGAAGTCGACTACGATGTAAAAACCCTGGCCGACAAGATCGAACCGCTCATCTACGTCGCGATCGGCGGCATGGTGTTGATATTGGCGCTGGGCATCTTCGTACCCATGTGGGACCTGGCGCAACTCGCGAATCGATGAGATACATCGGCTCGCACCCCGGGGCTTATACATTTCGACTGATCATGATAGTCATTATCGTGAGCACGCTCATCGTCGCGTTTTTCAGGTACACAGACCGAATCTCGATAGAAACCGAAAAAGCATCGATCCAGCAAACAGTCAATATAATTAACAGTTCGCTCGCGGTGGTATTCGCGACCTACGCAGTGAAAGGGGAGTTGGACCGGTTGAACGAACTAAACGGTGGGAATCCGTTTATTAATCTGGCGGAATACAATTTAACACCAGCTAACTATCAGGGCGAATTAAGAGCCGAGAATCTAAATGATTTAGCCCCGGGGTGGTATTACGACGGCTTAGACAGGAAAGTAATCTAT
>JBGMRM010000440.1:0-2489 GCA_048061415.1 Gammaproteobacteria bacterium
ACCTACAAAACCCTGCCGGATGAAGTCAAAAAGGACGATGTACTGGTGCTCGACGATGGTCTAATCGTATTGAAGGTGAAATCGGTCGAAGGGCCTAAAATTCTGTGCTCAGTATTGGTCGGTGGCGAATTATCCAACAACAAGGGGATCAATCTCAAGGGTGGCGGATTAACGGCCGCTGCCCTGACCGACAAAGACAAGCAAGACATTATCACTGCGGCAAAGATAAACGCCGATTTTATAGCCGTTTCTTTCCCGCGTAACGCCGAAGATATCACCCAGGCGCGCCAGTTACTACGCGATGCCGGCAGCGAGGGCGGCGTGGTTGCCAAGATAGAACGCGCCGAGGCGCTGGAAAATCTGAAAGCTATTATCGAGGTATCGGACGCAATTATGGTTGCGCGTGGAGACCTGGGTGTCGAAATAGGCGACGCAAATTTACCCGCGGTGCAAAAGCGAATCATAAAAACCGCACGCGATATGAATTGCGTAGTGATCACCGCGACGCAAATGATGGAATCGATGCGCGATAACCCGATACCGACCCGCGCCGAGGTGTTCGACGTGGCCAACGCGGTACTCGACGGTACCGATGCGGTCATGCTCTCGGCCGAAACGGCCACAGGGTCCTTCCCGAGCGAAACGGTACGCGCCATGTCCGATATCTGCCTCAACGCAGAGCAAACAGATCGGGCGAGCCGTTCGACTCACCGATTAAATACTGTCTTTAATCGCGTGGACGAGGCAATCGCGATGGCGACGATGTATACCGCTAATCACCTCGGAGTACGCGCGATCGCATCGCTGACCGAAACGGGATCCACCGCGCTGTGGATGTCGCGCATCAGTTCCGGGATTCCGATTTATGCGCTGTCACGACATGAGTCCACAAATCGCAAGGTTAATTTATACCGGGGTGTGTTCCCAATTTACTTCCCCACTATCCATACCAATCACGCCGAAGCCAACCAGGAAGCGGTGGATCTTATGAAGAAACAAAAGGCCATCGAGGAAGGCGACCTGGTGATCATCACCAAGGGTGACCTGATGGGCACCGACGGCGGCACCAACGCGATGAAAATTGTCGAAGTTGGCAATATGGCCAGGTTTGTGGGTTAAGCAAGATAAATCAGGTGACCTCGGCTCGGGCTTTCGTGTTCCCGGACAACAAGCTGTAAGTAAACACCGCGAGACCAATCCAGATTCCGACGAAGCCAATGAGCTTATCGAAGTTAAACGCTTCGCCGAGCAGGAATACACCGGATAGAAACTGAAGCGTCGGGGTGATGTAAAATAAAATCCCGACCGAGGCCATCGGCAGCATGCGGGTTCCAGCGGTGAAAAAGGCAAGCGGTACCACGGTAACCAGCCCACCGAGAATCAGCCAAAAGTCGGTAGCCCGGCTATCGTTTAAAAACCAGGCAGTATCGCTGAGATGCAACCAGATAATCAGCCCCAGCGTTATCGGTAAAAGCAGGAGTGTTTCAACCAGCAGGCCTGGAATCGCGTTGGTTTCCATTTTCTTTCTCAACAGTCCATAGGCTGCAAAACTGAGACCGACCGCAAATCCTGTCCAGGGAATGACCGAAGCGCTCGATATGTAAAAGAGTACACCGGCCGCGGCAAAGCCGATCGCGATTAGTTTTAAACGGTTCAATTTTTCTCCGAAAACCAAAACTCCGGCTATCACATTCAGTAGCGGGGTCAAAAAATAACCCATACTGGCTTCGACTACCTGCTGGTTAAGCACTGCCCAGATGTAAATCCCCCAGTTAAAACTGATCAAAAGGCTGGAGCAGGCCAGATACTTAAGTTCGCGCCAGGAATGAAAAGCATCGAATACCTGGGATTTTCTCCGAGCACTGAATCCCACCAGTACGAGCAGAATCGGAACTGACCACAATATCCGGTGCAGCAAAATTTCCAGAGCGGGAACCTGCGCCAGCAGGGCCCAGTACAATGGAAACAAACCCCAGCCGATATACCCGGCGAGGATGATCGGATAGCCTTTATTCATACGGTAAATAAAGGTTCCAGAGCTTGCCGATGCTCGCATCGGAAAACCGGATGAGCACAGTGGGCCTTCAAATCCGCTACATTGTCCATGTCGACATCCCCGAGTTCAACGACCTGATTCAGTACGATGGCGGCGATTGGTAAATGTCGGCTCTCGGCTGCCTGGATTGTCATCAGGGCCTGGTTAACTGCACCGATTCTATCGTCGACGACGATGATTATGGGTAGTTGTAATACACTCGCGAGATCGGCGTTTAACCCATCTTCGCTTAGCGGTGAATAAAAGCCGCCTGCTCCCTCGACTATCAGCATATGACTGGAGTCCTTAAGGCCGCATGCCGTTAATAAATCGGCGGTGTAAAGGCGGGCTCCTTCCAGCCTTGCGGCCCGATGGGGCGCAAGCGCTGCCCTGAACCGGTAGGGTGCAATGGTTTCCACGGTTTCACGATTTTCGTTTGCCGCCTGTAGTTTCA
>JBGMRM010000441.1:0-2459 GCA_048061415.1 Gammaproteobacteria bacterium
GGAAAATTTTAACTACCCGCAGAAAACTACTCTATGACGTTGTCTCTTGAGAAACCGCTGTGTTCGAGGATACGTCGTAACTTCCGTAGCGCTTCCATCTGAATTTGCCGTACCCTTTCTCGCGTCACGCCGAGTTCGACACCGACTTCTTCGAGGGTGCCGCGTGCATGGTTGCGTAAACCAAAACGCCGCACCACGACATCACGTTGCTTATCGTCCAGCTCGCCCAGCCATTCGTCGAGGTGCTCGATCACCGATTCGTCCTGCAAAATACTGGACGGATCGGTATTATTATCGTCTGGAATAACATCCAGCAGTGGCCTCTCGTCTTCTCCCCCACCCACCGGAATATCGAACGAGGAGACGCGGTCAGCCAGACGAAACATTTTCTCGACGTCCTTGACCGGCCTTTTTAAAGCGCTGGCAACGTCTTCAGCGGTTGCTTCACGGTTGAGTTCCTGCGTCAATTTACGCGCCGCCCGTAGGTAAGTATTGAGTTCCTTGATGATATGGATAGGGAGGCGTATCGTGCGTGTTTGATTCATCAACCCACGTTCGATGGTTTGCCTGATCCACCAGGTTGCGTAGGTCGAAAATCGAAACCCCCGTTCTGGGTCGAATTTCTCAACCGCGCGCATCAGACCAAGATTGCCTTCCTCGATCAGGTCCAGTAATGCCAGCCCCCGATTCATATAGCGCCTGGCAATTTTGACGACCAGGCGCAAATTGCATTCGATCATCTTGTCGCGGGCTTTGGTATCTCCTTTTAAGGAAAGCCGTGAATAATGAACCTCTTCTTCGGCGGTGAGCAGCGGCGAGATTTCTATTTCTTTTAAATACAGCCTGGTTGGGTCTGCATCGGCAGCGCGCCTGGAACTTGTTTTTCTGCGCTCAACGGGTCGGCGGCGGTCGGTAATTTTCTCGCCTTCAACCTCTACGACACTGGTATCATCGTCTGATTCTACAATGGTCGCATGTTCGTCTATTTTATCATCCCCTTTGGTGTCGTCACTTTCTTCGATTTCAATCAGGTCTTCTACCAGTGCATCAGCCGGTATTTCCGTATCTTCAATTAACGAGGTATCAGTCGATTTAGTCATCCAGCCTTTCTCAATTTTCGATGATCCTATTTATCGCTTCGGCAAATACTTTAACGGATCAACCGGCTCACCATTCTTCCTGATTTCAAAATGCAGCCTGGCTGTCCTGGTTTTTTGTTGGCCCATCTTTGCGATTAGCGTTCCAGCCTTGACCTGCATTCCCTCTTTTACAAATCGCTGCTGGCTATAGGCGTAAGCACTCAAATAGGTCTCGCTGTGCTTAATAATAATCAGGTTACCATATCCAGATAAACCATTGCCACTATACACTACCTTGCCAGCGGCCGCAGCCTGGACTGGTTGGCCAAGCTTTCCGGCGATATCTATTCCTCTTCGATCCAGTTTGCTGGCGGAAAATGTATTTAATATTGTGCCGGTCGTAGGCCAGAGCCATCGAATGGTATCGGTGCGTTTAACTGCGGCCTGAGTGGTTTTATTCGAGGCCTTCGATTTGGCTGCCTGGGAATTTCCGGGGGATTCGACAGCGGGTTTTGCCGCCTGAATGCTGCCCGGCTGGAACAGCTTCAGACGCTGCCCGGGCTTGATGATCGAATTGACTGCAATACGATTCCAGCTCGCCAGTCGCTTGTAGTCGAGATCATAGCGCCAGGCGATCGAATAAAGGGTGTCGCCGGATTTCACCTGATAGATGCTACCGGCTGTGGTTTTTTGGGTGGGTGGAGGCAGCGAAGCGCAGGAGGTCACCACTGTCAAAATAATGATCCGGGATAAATGTCGTAAAATTGAATTCATCGCTCAGATTTGATAAAAAATAATTACGATAGTCAGTAAGATAACAGTTCCCCACCCTATTTTCTCAATATATCTAATCAGTTTCGGTTCAATCACAGCGCCGAATCTGGCCAGACACCAGGCGACCAGATAAAACCTCGCACCGCGGCCGAGTAGCGATGCCAGCAAAAATGGGATGAACGCCAATCCCAACACGCCGGCCGAAATCGTGAATATCTTGTAGGGCACCGGTGAAAATCCGGCTACCAGTACGGCCCAGAATCCCCAGCGATCGAACCATCGGATTACCGTTTCGAAGGCAATTTGATACCCCCAGTCGATCACGAATGGCTGCACATAATCGAACAGGAAAGCCCCGAGTAAATACCCGATAATACCGCCGAAAACCGAGGCTATCAGGGTCAGCGTCGCAAAATACAGCGCCTTGTGTGGCGCCGCCAGAGACATTGGCGCCAGCATCACATCCGGTGGTGGGAACGGCAGGATAAACGACTCGAAAAAGCTGAGTACCGCCAGGTACCAGGGCGCGCTATCCTTGCGCGAAAATTGAATCACCCTGCGGTATAGGCTTTCAAACATTAAGGAGCCTCTGCATCAGGCCAGGCC
>JBGMRM010000442.1:0-2449 GCA_048061415.1 Gammaproteobacteria bacterium
ATGGCTGAATACGATATACATTGTCGCCGGGTTAATAGGGAGGGTTTGAATTATTAAGCGGCTTATCCCGGTCTACTGCCAATACACCGAGTCGCCTGGCTATCAGGTAGGTTATGGCTCGGTTTGCAATCAGGCTTACTAAGAAAGTTGCCAGTAAATTATAAATAACAAAGGAGTCCATCTGTCCCTGGATGTTTGCAAACTCAGGCAGATAGGGCCTTAATATAAAGAGATATAACAAAACTAACCAGAACCCGAGGGCGTCGAGAATAACGATAAGCAGTACCAGGGGTAAAGAAAACCCAACGATAAACGCCAGTGAACCCCAAACGATTAAGGTACTGATTGCCACACTAGTAATGGCTGAAATTTTTTGGCCTGTGTACCAATAATACCAGTGGCTTCTGAATCTATTAAAAAAATTATAAATAACTTTCATATGAAACCCGTAATGCCGAATTGCCTAACCGCATCGTCGCTTGCGGCTATCTCCGCTTTCCGGTGGTAGACCCGAATATTGGCGTCAGGGTTACTTAACGACTTTCAATGCCGGGTGGGTGGATTTTTTCGATTTGTCAACTCCGGTTGCTGGATCATCCATTTCTGAGGTTTTTTCCGATTCGGTATCGAACATCATCCCTTCGCCATTCTCCCGAGCGTAAATGGCCAGGATTGAATCCATTGGGCAATAAACGTCTTGCGCTACGCCGCCGAAGCGGGCCGAGAACGACAGGTGATCATTGGTCATATCCAGTTTGTCGATTGCAGACGGGGCGAGGTTCAACACCAGCCTGCGGTCGGTCGCGAGGGCCTTCGGAATCACGACCCCCCGATGACTGGTATCGATCAGGATGTAGGGCGTTACTTCATTATCCAGCAACCATTCATAGAGAGCACGAATCAGATACGGTTTGCTGGAGCGCATGATTCAGGCGACCATTCAGGCGACCATGTCCCTTTCCTGCTCAGAAAGGCTGGCCTGGAATGAAGGCCGGGCAAATACCCTTTTCATATAATTGGTTACCGGCCTGGCAGACGCGGGTAATTCGATCCCATAGTAGGGCAAACGCCACAGTATCGGTGTGATGCTGCAATCCAGCAGGCTGAAATCGTTCGACAGGAAATACGGCATGGCTGAAAATACTTCGGCCGAATTGATCAGGCTTTCGGCCAGCGCCTTCTTGGCCTGGGCCTTCTTTTTATCGGTGCCTTTTTCGATATCGCCGAGCAGACTAAACCAGTCGCTTTCTATGCGAAACAGCGCCAGACGGCTCTTGGCGCGCGATACTGGATCGACCGGCATCAAAGGCGGGTGCGGGAAGCGCTCGTCGAGATACTCGATCAATACCCTGGCGTTGTAAAGCACGAGATCCCGGTCAACCATGGTGGGAACCGTCGCATAGGGGTTCAGGTCCAGCAGGTCTTCGGGCAAGTTATCGGGATCGACATCGTGAATTTCGACCATGATATCCTTTTCGGCGAGTACGATGCGCGCACGATGGCACTCTGGGTCGACTGGCGATGAGAAACAGCTCATCACCGATCGCCGATTAGCCACTACTGACATAATTTAATCCTGGGTTAGTGTATATCTTTCCAGTATTCTTTCTTGAGGAGATAAGCAAGAATCAGGAATACGAATAAATAAATAATAACGCCCTTGCCGACACTGATACGTGTCTGGCGATAGGGCTCGGAAAGGTAGTCGAGGAAACCAACCAGGTCATAGACGGTTTGATCGTATTCCGATTTAGACAGGCTACCCGGCTTGATTATATCAAAACCAACGATCACTTCGCTCTCATTACCCTCGCCGTCTAAACGCATCTCTTTCCTGGCTTTCTGATAACCCTGTAATCCGACCAGCACATGGGGCATCGCCACCTTTTCAAACACCCCGTTGTTCATACCCAGCGGGAGCGATTCATCGACATAAAAACCACGCAAATAGTTATACAGCCAGTTAACGCCGCGCGAGCGAGCAATCAGGCTCAGATCTGGCGGGACCACACCAAAAGCCTTTTCGGCGTACTCGGGCGTCATCGTGATTTTCATCAGTTCGCCTACCTTGGTCTTTTCACCAAATTTATCGGTGGTAAATATCAGGTTTTCGAGTACCTGTTCGTCCGGGATACCGAGATCCTTTCCAACCCGATTATATCGCGAGTAATTCGCCGAATGGCAGGCCATGCAATAGTTAACAAAGGTGCGGGCGCCGCGTTGCATAGACGCCTTGTCGTCCCAGTCTATTTCGATTTCATCGTTGGGAAAGGTTACTTCCTCGGCCCACCCCGACACGGGTAACAAAAGGGCCAGGATAACAATGGAATATTTCTTCATTATTGAACCCTCTCAGGGACTGGCCGGGTATGCTCGTTTTTACTGATCCACCAGATTCCAATAAAGTATCCGAAATATCCAACGCTAAACAGGCGCGCGAAAAATATGC
>JBGMRM010000443.1:0-2427 GCA_048061415.1 Gammaproteobacteria bacterium
GACGATATCCTGCCGGCGCATACGGGACGAGTGATCGCCGCCCATGGACTTCAGTTTCTCTATTAGATCGGGGACGTCTTCTTGCTTTAGTTCGCTGAGGTTCATGTTATTGGGCACAGTGGTGGTTTACAGGATAAAGTCGTACGAATGGTAAACTTCAAAAAGTTAAGGGATTGGAATCGTTATTAGAGCTTTTTGGGAGTCGAGGCCCCGGAACGGGTGCGACTAGTGGGGGAAGACTAGCACAGTAAAAACAGGCCGTCCACCACTTATGAACGGCCCGATTTATCTAAATATTACTGTCGAGAAAGGCGGTTAACTGCGATTTTGACAGGGCGCCGACTTTGGTCGCTTCGACAGCCCCACCCTTGAATAGCATCAGGGTTGGGATACCACGGATTCCGTATTTCGGGGGTGTACCGGCATTTTCGTCGATATTGAGTTTCGCGACCGTGACCCGACCATCATACTCATCGGCTATCTCTTCGAGAATGGGCGCAATCATCTTGCATGGTCCGCACCACTCAGCCCAATAGTCAACCAGCACAGGGCCATCTGCCTGTAACACCTGCGATTCAAAACTATCGTCTGAAAGGAAAACTATTTTATCACTCACGCGTTTCTCCGGCCCTTGGGCTCATCAACTAGACTAACAATTTAGTATTATCAGTTTTAACTGTCAACATGATCTACCAGCCGATTTGCGTCTCGTGGTCCCACGGCGTGACAGGTTCCTTAGTGCTATATAGGGATAAAGAGTTGTAATTTCAAATCGCAGGGCATGAATTTTTACAATTTGCTACCATAGGCGTTCAATACCTGACAATTATAGCCCGCCAAAATAATGAGTGCACAACATTTAACCGATACCGAACTCGGTTCGCTGCCGCTGGACGAGCGCCTACTGAGCGCACTCGACCGACTGGAATTCAAATACTGCACCCCGATACAGGCCGAGGCTTTGCCATTTTTACTGGCGAAAAAAGATGTCTCCGGGCAGGCGCATACCGGTACCGGTAAAACCCTGGCATTTTTGCTGGCCTGTGCCCAGCAGTTGCTCACATCCAAAGGAACTCAAACCATCCCCGGCAAGCCCAGGGTGCTGATACTCGCGCCGACTCGGGAGCTGGCGCTGCAAATTTTCAGGGATGCGCAGGCATTACTCGAAGATTTACCCTTAAAACTGGCGATTTGTTATGGTGGAAAGGCCTACGAGCAGCAAAAAAGGCAGTTCAACGAGCCAGTCGACATCCTGGTCGGCACACCCGGGCGACTGATCGATTTCTTCAAGCAAAAACTCTACAACCTGAAAGCCATCGAAGCGATGGTACTGGATGAAGCCGACCGCATGTTCGACATGGGTTTTATCCAGGATGTTCGCTTCCTGCTGCGACGCCTGCCCGACCCGGAAAAAAGGCTCAATATGCTTTTTTCTGCGACGATGGCGCACAAGGTACTAGAACTGGCCTACGAGCATATGAATGATGCACAGGTTATAAAAATTCAATCCGATACTCCGGCGGTGGAGCGCATTCATCAAACTGTCTACCATCCTGCCAATCACGAAAAAATCCCATTACTGTTAGGCTTGATGCAGGAGTTGAAACCCGAACGAAGTATCGTTTTCACCAATACCAGGCACGTTGCTATCCGCATCTGGGAGTATCTCCAGGGCAACGGCCTGCAGGCTGCGATATTATCGGGTGACATTCACCAGAATAAACGCGAACAATTACTGAAAAAATTTCACCAGGGAGAGTTTGCGATCCTGGTCGCCACCGATGTTGCATCGAGAGGTCTGCACATTCCGGATGTCACCCATATTTTTAATTTCGATTTACCCGAACTGGGTGAAGATTACGTGCACCGTATTGGTCGCACCGCGAGAGCAGGCAATTCGGGGCATGCTATCAGCTTCGCCTGTGAAGAGTACGCGATGAACCTGGTGGACATAGAAGCCTTCACCCGGCGATCGATTCAAACCATGGCAATGAGCAACGAATTACTCGCCAAGCCCTTACCCCCGGTGAGGATGAAAAAATCAAAACCGCCTCGACACGCTGGCAACAAGGCAAAAAAAGGTAGTAATCACCCACGCCACTCAAAATCGAGGCGCCACCAGGGCCCTAAAAACAGGGCGCCGCAACAATCCGGTTGAAATTAAAACCCATGAAACACATCAACATCGTTCTCCTTGGCGGAAGTGGCTTTATCGGCAAACACCTGGCCTTTGAGCTGGCCAATCGAGGTTGTACTGTCACGATCCCCTGCCGGCGCCCGCATCGCAACAAGGACTTACTGGTTCACCCCAATATTCGCGTTATCCAGTCCAGTGTATTCGAACCCGGCATTCTCGATTCCCTGTTCCAGGGGCAGGACGCGGTGATCAATCTTATCGGCATATTGCATCAGCGCAAATCGAGTAAC
>JBGMRM010000444.1:0-2420 GCA_048061415.1 Gammaproteobacteria bacterium
GGTGAGTGATGGCTGGTACAAGTACGTAGGTCTCGAAGGTACGGTAGTAGGGATCGACACCTTCGGCGAGTCGGCTCCCGCCAAAGAACTGTTTGCCTATTTCGGTTTCACCGTCGACAAGGTGGTCGAGGCTGTCATGGGCTTGATTGAACCGGGCGAACAGTAACTGAAAGCGGTCCAGCTAGTTCCGCCCGATTCAGCCCTTACTGCTGAATTTGCAGGCTTAAGTAAGTATCATTAGGGTCAAACCCTTTTCTTAAATCTTTATTTTAATGCAGGAGAATCAGGCATGACAATTCGAGTGGGTATTAACGGTTTCGGTCGTATAGGGCGCATGGTATTTCGTGCCGCACAGGATTTTGACGATGTAACGGTAGTCGGTATCAACGACTTGCTGGAACCCGAATACCTGGCTTATATGCTCAAGCACGATTCCGTCCACGGCCGCTTCAAAGGCGATATTCGGGTCGAAGGCAATAATCTCATCGTCGATGGCAATAGCATTCGCCTCAGCGCCGAACGCGACCCGGCCGCGCTGAAATGGGATGCAATCGATGTCGATGTCGTGATCGAGTCGACCGGTTTATTTTTGACCAAAGAGACGGCACAAAAACACATCGACGCCGGGGCAAAAAAAGTCATCATGTCGGCGCCATCAAAAGACACTACGCCGATGTTTGTATTCGGTGTCAACGACGACAAATACGCCGGCGAAGATATTATCTCCAACGCCTCGTGCACCACTAATTGCCTGGCGCCAGTGGCGAAGGTCATCAATGATAAATTTGGGCTGAAGCGCGGTTTGATGACAACGGTTCACGCCGCTACCGCAACGCAAAAGACCGTCGATGGTCCCTCGATGAAGGACTGGCGAGGCGGTAGAGGCACCCTGGAAAACATCATTCCCTCATCCACGGGTGCGGCCAGGGCAGTCGGCGTTGTATTACCCGAGCTGAATGGCAAGTTAACCGGTATGGCTTTTCGCATACCCACCTCCGACGTATCGGTGATAGACCTGACCGTCGAGCTGGAAAATGCGGCCAGCTACGAGGATATATGCGCCGCGATGAGAGAAGCCTCCGAGGGTGCGATGAAAGGTGTGCTGGCCTATACCGAAGACAAGGTGGTATCGACCGATTTTCGCGGTGAAGCCTGTACTTCTACTTTCGATGCCGGGGCGGGAATTGCGCTGGATGATAACTTCGTCAAGCTAATCGCCTGGTACGATAATGAATGGGGTTATTCGTGCAAGGTGGTGGAAATGGCGCGGGTAATCGGACAGTAAGCCGAATGCGACAGGCCGTCGCCATGCCTGTACTCAAATTAACAGACCTGGGACTTCGTGGTAAACGCGTATTGATCCGTGAAGATCTGAACGTGCCGTTAAAAGACGGCTCTATCACCAGCGATCAACGCATCAAGGCTTCTTTGCCCACCATCCGATTTTGCATAGAGTCCGGCGCGCGCCTGATGATCATGTCGCATCTCGGACGCCCGACCGAGGGACAATTTGAACAGCAGTATTCGCTGCAGGTGGTGGCAAACTACCTGTCAGCAGCCTTAGGCCAGGATGTGGCGCTGATCGCCGATTATCTGGGAAAATCTCCCTCCTTATCTGATGGGGAGGTGGTACTACTGGAAAACGTGCGCTTTAATCAGGGTGAAAAAGCTAACGATGAAGACCTGTCGAAGCGCTATGCGGCCCTGTGCGATATCTTCGCGATGGACGCCTTTGGTACCGCTCACCGCGCACAGGCTTCGACCTGTGGCGTCGGTGTATTCGCTGCGACCGCCTGTGCAGGCCCGTTACTGGTAGCGGAGCTTAATGCGCTGGCATCGGTACTGGATAAACCAGAGCGCCCGCTGGTTGCTATCGTCGGTGGTTCGAAAGTATCGACCAAGTTAACCGTGCTCGATTCACTCTCAGGCCTGGTCGATCAATTGATACCCGGGGGCGGAATAGCAAACACTTTCATTGCGGCGGTGGGCTATAATGTCGGTAAATCGCTGGTAGAAGAGGCGTTAATTCCAGAAGCAAGACGCCTGATGGAAGCGGCCGTGGCGCGGGGTGGCGAGATTCCGGTACCGACCGATGTCGTCTGCGCCAAAGAATTTTCCGAACAGGCGCAGGCGCAAGTCAAGGCGGTCGATGCGCTGGACGATGACGATATGATATTCGATATCGGTCCGCAGACGGCAAATCGATTCGCCGAAATGATGCAGGACGCCGCGACCATTGTATGGAATGGCCCGGTAGGCGTGTTCGAATTCGATCAGTTCGGGGAAGGCACCAAAACGCTGGCACAGGCAATAGCGGCCTCGAACGCTTTCTCGATTGCGGGTGGCGGCGATACGCTGGCCGCGGTCGACAAATACGGGGTATCCGCTCAGATATCTTATATATCCACCGGGGGAGGCGC
>JBGMRM010000445.1:0-2416 GCA_048061415.1 Gammaproteobacteria bacterium
CACTCGATATTCGATTGCTGTTGCAGCAGCGACATCGCTTCACCAATATTTTTTGCAACCACCCGCACCGAAGCACCAGCCTTGAGCAACAATTCAACCTTGCGCGCCGCCACTGGCCCAGCTCCGACCACGAGGCAGGGTTTATTTTTTATATTTAAAAATAACGGAAGTAGTTTCATCGAAAACAGGTTCTAGAATAGCCAGGCCAGGGCATTGCGATAATTAAAACCCGGCCTCCTGGTACCATTTTTTGGCTTCCTCCGGGTTTTTTTCTACCCCATCGCCATTTTCGTACATCATCGCGAGCGTGGTTTGTGAACCTGCCAAACCCTGGTTCGCGGCCTGGGTAAACCAGTAAACTGCTTTTTCGCTATTTTTTGCGATGCAGTCCCCCTGCATATACATGAAACCGAGGCCATGTTGGGCCAGGGCATGGCCCTGCTCCGCCGCCGTTTTCATCCATTTATAGGCCTGAAATTCATTTCTCACCATGCCGAGGCCATTTTGTAACATGATCGCGACCCGATGTTGCGCCTCGCCCACCCCCTGCTCGGCAAAAGGCAGCAAAAAATGCATCGCGCGCACAAACTCTCTGGATTCGAAAGCAGTCATACCGCTGTTGAAATCTACTTCTGCATCTGTCGTCATAAATGGATAATTAGTGTCGTCGGTAGCGCATTTTAACATTACCAGCTAAGCTGCAAATACCCCGAATGGATGAAGGTAATAGGTCGTTGTGGCTATCTTGCCCCCAAGAGAGATATGTTTAAAATATCGAAATTTCATTAATCTCGAAATCTTTGTTATCTGCAAGTAAATCAATGGCATATTCACAGCCCACCGCTTTACACAGGGCCATTCAAAAGGTCGCCACAGGCCCTGAATACAGCAAAGACCTGGAATACGAGGAAGCCCTGGAGGCGATGGAATATATCCTCAGTGGCGAGGCGGATCCGGTACAGACCGGGATATTCCTGATTGCGTTGCGCATGAAACGCGAAACGAAAGAAGAAAACCGTGGAATCTTACAGGCCATCAGAAATATCACACCCAATGTCGTCGCGGATATTCCTGAGCTGATCGACCTGTCCGACCCCTACAGCGGTTATATTCGTGGGATCCCGGCTTCGCCTTTCCTGCCGGCGGTATTTTCGGCGGCCGGCTATCCCTGTGTTTCTCACGGTGTAGCACGGGTCGGACCCAAATTTGGCGTTACCCACAGGCGTATATTAAGTGCCGCAGGAAAACATTGCGATCTATCGCTTGCGGAAGTTAAAAGCAATCTGGAAAACGCCGAACCGGGCTGGTCTTATCTCGACCAGGCTACCTATTGCCCACCGCTGTACGACCTCAATGACCTCCGGCAGCGAATGGTAAAACGCCAGGTCATTACCACGGTAGAAGTTCTGGCTCAACCGATCAGGGCAAACGCTAAAACCCATATGATGAGCGGTTACGTGCATAAGGCTTATCCCCCCATCTATGCCAGTCTGGCGCGTTTTGCTGGTTACGACAGTATGGTATTGATACGCGGTGTCGAAGGCGGCGTGGTCCCATCGTTGAAACAACCAGGGCGGTATTTTAGCTATGCGGAAATGGGAGAAGAAATTGGCGCCGAACTGGATCCATCGTCAATCGGGCTGTCCCAGTCGACCAGAAATGTGCCTCTACCCGAAAAATTAGCGGATATAGAGCAAAACAATAACGAAGAAAGGCTGGATGCACTGGCCGGCGAAGCCGCTAAAAATGGACTGGATGCGTTACAGGGGTCTGCGGGGGCGACCAGGGACAGCCTGGTATATAGCGGCGCGATCATGCTGCATTTTCTACAGCAAACCAGTCTGGATGACGCAGCCGACCAAATTCGTGCGGTGATCGATTCGGGCGCCGCGCTGGAAAAATTTAATCAACATCAATGAGAAACTATCATGGATCAAACCTATAGAGACGCGACTACGCGGATGGAAGAACTGGGCGTTCAGGAAGAATATATTATCGGCTGGCAAACCGGATACCTGGGTCATCCAGAACGCGAGGAACAAAATCTCAACGACGCTTACGAAGCAGGTCGTATCGCCGGGAAAGAAAACTCGTTGGACGATATCGAAAACTGGATTGCTAACTAACGGAGAGGTATTTTCGTTAGCAGGCATTCAATCCAAAAACGAAATTGTCTCAAAGCGGCACATTACGGCCCTATGCCGATTACCAAAAGTAAGAAAATGCACCCCCTTTTATCCTGGAGCTTGATGATGGCATCTGCTTTTCTGCCCAGGTTCCGGCCTGTATACTGTCTTTTCCAATAATAAGTGAGGAAGACTGTTATGGGCTATACAGACTGGATGATCAAAACCAAGCAAGTTGCCACCTGCAGCTGCGACTACGGTTGCCCCTGTGAATTCAACGCACAACCGAC
>JBGMRM010000446.1:0-2415 GCA_048061415.1 Gammaproteobacteria bacterium
GCGCGAAGAAATGTTTGGCCCGGTACTTTCCGCCCTGAGTTTCGATACCGAAGAAGAGGCCATCGCGCTCGCCAACGATTCGAACTTCGGGTTGGGCGCCGGTATATTCACCCGCGATGTCGCCCGCGCCCTGCGTGTGTCCGACGCAATCCATTCGGGGATTATCTGGGTAAATACCTACCGGGTCATTTCACCGATTGCCCCGTTTGGTGGTTTTAAGCAAAGTGGTCCGGGGCGCGAAAGTGGCTTAGATGCGATTAACGATTACACGCGCACCAAGACTGTCTGGATCAACACATCGACCGAGCCGATGGCGAACCCGTTTGTGATGCGGTAACTTTTTTGCCAGGGTCCTAAATTATGTCAGCAGCCACCGAATTACCCTATTCATTTTGCAAACGATTTGGCATTGTCGCTTCGAGCGCGCCGGCGGATGGAAAGCTCAGTTTAATTACCCGCAAGGAGACACCGATCAATGCGATTGCCGAGGCCCAACGCCTGTTGGGTCTGGTCGACAGCATTTCAGTCGAGAGCGATCAGGAGTTCAATCGCTTATTGAGCCAGCATTTCGAAAAGAACCGCGAAACCTCGTTTAACGAAGCAGAAAAAATTGGCGGTGAACTCAATCTCGATGAGGTCGCACGCGAACTGGCCGAACCGGAGGATTTGCTCGAAAGCGACGACGATGCGCCGATCATTCGCCTGATCAACGCGTTGATTACCGAGGCGATCAAGGAAAATGCCTCGGATATTCACGTCGAGCCGTTTGAAACCCGGCTCTCGATTCGCTTCAGGGTCGACGGCGAATTGCGCGAAGTGCTGGAACCCCCGCGCCAGATCGCCAGTTTACTATGCTCTCGAATCAAGGTCATGGCGCAGCTCGATATAGCGGAAAAACGTTTGCCGCAGGATGGGCGAATTGCGCTTAAGGTGGCCAACCGGCCGGTCGATATTCGGGTTTCGACCCTGCCTTCGGGGCATGGTGAGCGAGTCGTCATGCGCCTGCTCGATAAACAGGCTGGTCGGCTGGATTTGTTGCAGCTCGGGATGTCCGACACGGATCGGCATCGGGTCAATAAAATGATCCAGAAACCGCACGGTATTATCCTGGTTACCGGGCCAACCGGTTCGGGAAAGACCACCACACTGTATGCGATGCTCACGGCTTTGAACGACACCAGTCGCAATATTCTCACGGTCGAAGACCCGGTTGAATACGATCTCGATGGTATTGGTCAAACGCCGGTGAATACGAAGGTGGAGATGACTTTTGCGAAAGGTTTAAGGGCCATACTGCGACAGGACCCCGACGTGGTCATGGTCGGCGAAATACGCGATAGCGAAACGGCGCAAATCGCCGTACAGGCGAGTCTTACCGGCCACCTGGTATTGTCGACTCTGCATACCAATTCAGCGGTGGGTGCAATCACGCGTCTGCAGGACATGGGGGTCGAACCCTTCCTGCTGTCCTCGACCCTGCTGGGTGTGATTTCACAACGCCTGGTGCGCAGTGTTTGTTCGCACTGTAAAACTGAAATTAATTTAAACAGGGAAGAACTGGCAAGTTATGGTATCGGTGAACAGGATACGGTGTTCCAGGCGCCAGGATGTACACACTGCCTGCAATCCGGGTACAAAGGACGGTCCGGAATCTATGAAATGATTGAGATCGACGAAACGCTCGCGGCGATGATTCACGATAGCGAAAGCCAGGCGGATATGGAACATTATTGCCGCGACAGGAGTCCCGGATTGAGAGATGATGGTATTCGCAAGATCACGCAGGGTGAAACAACACTGGACGAAGTACTACGAGTGACGCGGGATAATGCGGCGTCAGAGTAATAGTACCTAAGACACTATGGGTGCATACGAATACCAGGCCATCGATGCCGAGGGCAAAAACCGGAAAGGCTTAATCGAAGCCGATACCGCGAAGCAGGCCAGGCAGCAGCTACGCGGTATGAGCCTGATGCCATTGCAGATCGATGAAGTATCGAGCGGGGTTCTCAATGGTCAAATCAAGTCCCGGCGGGACAAGATTAATGTTGCCACGGTAGCCCTGATTACGCGTCAAATCGCGACCCTGATCGGCGCCGGCCAGCCGGTGGAGTCGGCCTACCATGCGGTATCGCGCCAGACCCAGAAAACCCAGGCGAAGCGCGTATTGCTCGCGGTGCGCGCCAAGGTACTGGAAGGTTATCCTTTATCCGAAGCCTTGAAAGAATATCCGCGCATCTTCGACAAAATGTACTGTGCGTCGGTACATGCGGGCGAGCAATCGGGTCTGCTCGATATCGTTATGGAAAGACTGGCGGATTTCCTTGAGGCGCGCCAGGACTTACAACGAAAAACCAGCCTCGCACTGATTTACGCGATTCTTCTCAGCGTCGTCGCGACCTTCCTGGTCGCGGG
>JBGMRM010000447.1:0-1531 GCA_048061415.1 Gammaproteobacteria bacterium
AGCTTCCTTGGCGATCGCACGGGCCTCGTCAGCGGATAGTTCCGACTTTGCCTCCAAAGGCTCCGTCGCATTCCCCGCATCGAAGCCCAACAACAGTAAAGCTGTAATCAGCAGCGCCGTCGTTTTCGCCGGTAAATTCCTGGTGATTCTCTTTCGCATTTTTGTCCCCGTAGTTTCGGCCGATCGCCTCACCTGGGCCAGTGAGGTGGGTGAATGGAAGGGTAAACACCCTTTTTCACGAAATCAAGAAGTATCGATCAGACCAAAAATCCTGTAATCTCTCTCGCATCCGCCCGAAATCCTGCCATTACTGCTCGTCTTTGCCAGTAGTTCGTTAGATATCTCCCCGGTCTACCCATTGCTCAAGCTATTCCGTGCTTTTGGAGCAATCTTCTCCCTGCAGCTTATCCGAAGCGGTAAGCTTCATCCGACCCCGAAATAGTAGATGTATTCCTATTTCAGTTTATAATCTGTAATCGATCAATACCATAAATCGATGGGAGTTGCCCTGTAAATGAAAGTTATTCAACGCCTGACACGGTCAGTGAGGAATCGCTGGAAACAGCCCGTGCAAATTAATAAGATGAGTGCTGCACTATGTGGCGTTGTCGGACTGGCAATGGTCGCGCCGGCTGCGGCCGAAGAAAAAGGCGCCATCAATTGGTCGATCACACCGTACGTGTGGGCGACCGATACCAAAGTTGACCTGACGGCTGAGGGCACGCCTATTGGCAGCGGCAAGGTCAGTTTCAGCGATCTGGTTGACACAACCGACACGGCATTCCAAATACATGTCGAAGGCGGCCGCAACGGGGGCAACTGGAGCGCATTCATCGACGTTACTTACCTGGATACGTCGGATAGTTTCGCCGGTCCTGCCGTGCGGATCGATACCGACTCGGAGCAAAGGTTTGTCGATGCGGCGATTGCCTACTGGCCGCAAGGCGAGGCGGGCGGTCTCAATGTGTTCGGTGGAATTCGATACACCAGTCTGGAGGACGAGTTCAAATTTATCTCTCCCGGCACCGGTGTACCCTTAGGTACGCTGCAAAATGATCGGAGTTTTACCGATCTACTGCTGGGCGGGCGGTATCGATTCGACTTAAGCGAACGCTGGTCGCTACTGACCCGTGCCGACTACGCGTTTGTCGATTCGGACGGCATCTTTCAGCTGCAGGCAGTTTTTGGATACGCAGTCGGCAAAGACAGGCAGAACGGTATCCTCATCGGATATAGGTACAAAGAAACCAAACTGGAAGACAGCGGTGTGCAGGAAGATTTCGAATTCAAGGGACCAGTCGTCGCCTTCAATTTCAGGTTTTGATGAATTGAGTTTCTGGTAAATTTAACCGTGCTCAGTTAGGCATTGTTAATTTGTCAAATCGTAAACAAGCGAACATTCGATCACCTGTCACCAGCTTCCAGTTCGCCTGCCTGTTCAATCTTCTGCTGGTTGATGCTGAGCGTGGTTTTTCCCTGAATGGTCAGAAACTTCTTGTAGCCATAGTTATTGAGCAGGTTTTTGGGGTTC
>JBGMRM010000447.1:1541-2405 GCA_048061415.1 Gammaproteobacteria bacterium
GGTCGCCCTTGAGTCATCGGCAAACCTCATGAGAAACTGATCAGTGGAGCGGGTATTAATCCGCGATAGCGAATAGGGTAGTTGTAGCCAAAAGTTGATCGAAATAGGGTTAACGACAATGGCCTAGAGTGTTCGAGTACAAATTTGCCATAGTCCCCACAAACACAAGCTTGTCACTGTGGTTAATCCGTTTTTTTGGAACCGTGTGCTTTTGGGGCACTACAAATTCAGCGCGAATTCGGGGTCAGGTCCCTGTTTTCTGATCCCACACTGCCCTTCAAGCAATCAGGGTCCTGACCCTTCTCTGCGTTGCTCATGCCAAGCACACCGAAGTGGGTGGCTGATCCTGCCGCTGTGCACCTTTCATCACCAGATGCACCACCGCTATTTCAGCTGTAACTATGGCGGTCTGATAATTCCGTGGGACCAGTGGGCTGGTTCTTTCCACGACGGCACCAAAGAATCTCACTAGCGCTTTGTCGAGCGGCGCAGAAGAAAAGCCTGAGCCTAAGCTGACAGTCAAGGATCTATTCGAGCCAAGTTTGTCAGTAACATAATTCTGGAACGGTTATTAACCTTTGCCACGCCATGGAATAGTTTTTTTGATTATTTTTCTCATCCCAATATCAAATAAAAGACCAAGCATTCCCATTACAAATATCGTAATCCAGATAACTTCGTATTGCGAATATTTTCTTGCAACGTTTTCAACAAATCCAATACCCGTTGTTCCAGCTAAAAATTCTGCAGCCACCAGGGTTCCCCAACAAACACCAATTGCAACCCTGATTCCTGTTAATATTTCAGGCAATCAATTTGGCAATATTACTTCTCTTAATATCTGCCATTTCGAGGCTCCAAATG
>JBGMRM010000448.1:0-2403 GCA_048061415.1 Gammaproteobacteria bacterium
CCCCACGATCGAACATACGATTCATCACCGAGTTCGCGATGGCTGCGACTTCATAGTCCTTGTTGGCAATTCCGAGCACGGAATTATCGTGTTTACCGGAAAATACGGTTTTGAAATCGACATCCTTGACCAGGCCAAATTCAGACTTGAGCAGTGCCGACGGGGCCTTGTTGCCCGAATTAGAGGTTGGCGAGGTCAATGCCAGGGTCCGTCCCTTGATATCTGCGGGCGATTTTATATCGCTGCCCGTGGGAACGATAATTTCCATTTCGTAGCCGTAAGACCCATCTTTTGAAGCCATCATCGCGAACGGCACCAGTCCGGCGCAGGAAACCGCAACCGGATTTCCACCGGTATTAACCCCGGCAATATGCAGGCGCCCGGAACGCATTGCTTCATACTGGGCGGCATAAGACTGTACCGGGAAAAACACGACTTTTTTACCGGTTACCTTTGCCAGGTGGGCTATAAATCCATCCCAAACCTTGGCATAGAGTGCAGGGTCTTCCACCGGCGTATATGAAAATATGATAGTGTCTGGGTTAACCCACTTGCTTTCATCCAGTGGCAGATCGGCGACCAGGTCGCCATCGCGGTCACAGTATTGTTTATCCAGCGTGCCCCGGTAGCAATGTTCTGCGGCTATGGCATTGTTGGCGAACAATAGGACAATTAGTAGCCCCATTAATGTGGCAGATGCCGAGATAGATTTATACATTATAATTTTCCTGTTATGTTGGTTTAGTTTTCGGTTGTTTTCTATCAGTACTTCTTTGGCTTGCTTCTCACTCCAAAAGCAGAAGCATTATCACTATTCGGCCCTGTTTGTGCAACTTTAGGCATAGTGATTACGCACCGGACTGATTACCGAACGAAAATAAATGGATAGAATGATGCGCATAGTATGGGAACAATAAAACACATTCCCGGTCTCGAGTCGATACAGCGTAGCTACGACACTTTTCTGGTCGACGCCTGGGGTGTGTTGCACGATGGAACCGATTGTTATCCCGGCGTAAAGCATTGCCTGGAGCAATTGGCGGGGCAGGGTAAGCGGGTTATCGTGGTGTCAAATGCAGCGCGTCGACAGGATGCCATTTCCGAGGAACTGGAACGCGTGGGCATCACAAAAAATCTGTACCAGATGATCGTATCTTCGGGAGAATTAACCTGGCAGGCCCTACGGCGAGGTTCCTTTGCGAAGCAATTTGGCAAAACGGGATACTACCTTGGGCCTGAGCGCAGCAAGTCGATTCTCAACGGCTTGAATTTTAGATGGCTTGAATCTCTCGAAGGGGCCAGTTTTGTGCTCAATACCGGCGCGCCGACAGGCAACCCGCCAAATTCCAATTCGCTAGCCCCCTTGCTCGAAAAAATGGTTACCAGGCAGCTTCCGATGGTCTGTGCTAATCCAGATCAGGTTGCGGTTCGAAGTGGAGAACTGGGTATTTCGGCGGGCGCCATCGCGAGGCATTACCAGTCCCTGGGGGGTGGGCCCGTCGTATATTATGGTAAACCCCACGCGGCGATATACGAGCTGGCAATGGGTGAATCGACGGGTATCGATAAATCCAGGGTGCTTATGGTGGGGGATGCGTTCGAAACGGACATTAGCGGTGCGGTTAACTACGGTATAGACTCGCTGCTTATTGCCGGTGGAATTCACGACTCCGAACTACGGCCGCTCAGTGAGGAAATAGTGGCGCGAAGCGCTAAAACCTACGGCGCGAAACCAAAATATTTTTGCCGGTATTTTTCTTTGCAGGGTTAAAGATTGAATCATTTGCTGCATTATAATCATTTGTCCAACCGCTATTTTGCGATGCGCCATGGCCATAGCATCGCCAATCTGCAAGGGATCATCGTCAGCCAAAGTAAAAATGGTTTGAAAGACTATGGATTGAGTGAAAAAGGTGAAGCACAGGTGAAAAAATCAGTGCAGAAAGACTTTCGGCTGGATTCGGATACCCTGATCATCAGTTCGGACTTTAAGCGTGCCCGGGAATCGGCCGAAATCGTCCATCGGATACTTGAGTGCAAGATTCCAGTCTGTTTCGATATACGCTTACGCGAGCGCCGTTTTGGCGAGTTGGAACTCAGCTCCGATAGTGGCTATACCCGGGTCTGGAAAGCGGATGAAATTAACCCTGAGAACCGAACAGAAGGGGTGGAAAGCGCCAACCAGGTGATGGAGCGGGTTACGGCGGTGGTGTGTGCGTATGAAAAAAAAATAACGAATGCGACACTGTTAATCGTTTCTCACGGCGACGCACTGCAATTACTGCAGACTGCGTTTTCGAAACAAAGTGCCTCAAGGCATCGCTACCAGCAACATCTTGACACCGCAGAAATCAGGCGGCTGAACATCGGGCGCGGAGTAGAAGATTCTTAATGCGCCTGTTG
>JBGMRM010000449.1:0-2389 GCA_048061415.1 Gammaproteobacteria bacterium
CATCGAAGCGGCGGCGGCCAGGATCATGCGTGAATCGATACCGCCAGTCATACCGATGGTCGATTGTAGATCGGTTCGCACCGCTCGCCTTACCGCAAGTTTCCAGACCGCTTCCAGTTCGTCGAGGTAATCACTGTCATAATTCCGGTCAGATTCGATTGTATCGATGCGCCAGTACTGCCGGGCCCGAATCCGATCGCCGTCGATCACCAGATATGTTGCGGGGCCGAGGACCTGGATGTCCCTGAACAGGGTCCGTTCTCCCAATACGTATTCGCACGCCAGCAAGTCAGCGAAGCCTTCCGGATCCACATCATTGCTCAGGAAACCCGAAGCCATTAACTGAGCAACATATGACCCGAAAACGAATTTGCCATGGCGCTGGCCAAAAAAGAGCAGATTCTGACCGATCTTGTCAGTGCCGATAGTCAGACGGCGGCGGCGCTGATCCCACCAGGCCACTGAGAAGCTACCTTCAATTTCGCGTAGACAATCGGGCCCGGATTCAAGATAGGCGGCCAGCAATTTCTTCGCACCGTCGGGCTCGACCAGGGCTTCATGCGGCGACTTCGCGTCCGCGTAGACGATGCCGTCAATCAAACACAGCACACCGGCTTCTTCGTCCATCGCGAAATGCCCGGGATCCGGCATGTTTGCGGGCGATATCGCCCCGAGAGCGGCGAAACCGAGAGTTTCAACCCAGCGTTGCTGGCGAATCTCACCCGGAAGTTCGAGCGCAGCCTGCATGGAGCGAAGTTTTTCCTCGGCAACGCCTGGTTCCTGCTGACCTGAAAATCCGAACAAGGTCGTCACTCGTATCTCCTGGTTCAACTGACTTATGCCCACTTCTCCAGACAGTCGCCGGTTATGTATTTATGTAGCCTATCTGTAGGAATGCAGGACTTTTTCGGGTACCGCCATCGAAAGCCTGAAGGTTAGCTCGTTATCAGAGAAGAAAACCAGTTTCGGATCAGCCCGCGTTTCGGATAGGCGGTGAATTGTGGGTCGCTGTATCCGGCTTCCATTGCCACGGCACCACACGCGATCGAGATTTTCCGGACTTCCTTTTCAGAAAGATAGCTTTTTCTACTTATCGGGGCTTTTATCGAATCATGAAATTTGTGTCCCGCGCCGGTATCGGTGGCAAAGCTTGTGTTGTCCCTGTGCCCGGCGAAGTCAGACAAACCCAGCATTCGATCTTTTTCGCACTCGACACCGATGAATTCGCAAAGCGATGCCGCTGCTGCTACGGGGTTTCCGGCCATGTCCTCATAACGAACAAACATGTAGTGATGAGGATCGTTTTTTGTCCGCTCAATCGCCAGCGATACGGAAGCAACCCATGTGTTGATCAGCTCGCGAATACTGTTTAGCTCCGAGCTTCCCTTCATTGCTTGCATATGCTTGTAGCTTGCCATCACGTCAAACGGATTTCTGACCATATGAATAAACTTGAGATTGTAGTCGCTCAGCGCATGTTTGATTTCACTGTACGAGAACTCGCAGGCGGGAGTCTTTTCACCCGGTATGGTCTTGTCCATTTTCCTGGCGTAACTTTCGAGCACACGGACAAAAGCCAGGGCAGGCGCACGGTCATAATGCGAAGCAAGTTCGATACCCCATTTTTCAAGTCTCGGGTTCCTCAGGATTTCTTCGACGGACTTTCCGTCCGCTAGTTGGTTAAAAAACTGAAGTTCGCCGGGAGGAATAGCAATCTGTGAATGAGACCCTACGATACGACGTGCCAGATTGGTTCCGCTTCGTGGGCTTCCGCCGATTATTACGAACTGGTTCATCATATGTTGCCTCTTGCCGGGCACTCCAATCTGAATACACAGGTTTTTCCATTATATACATCGAGAGCTAAATCTGCGTCTAAATAGGACAAAATAATTTTTTGAATAACAGGAGGGCTGGAATTTTCTGGTCACAATGGCAAATGAACTGGTATTGCCTGCCGTAGCGCGCACTCCCGGTTGTTGCAGCAGTCGCGCTCCAGCTATCAGGTAAACATCTCCAGCCAGATTTCGAACGTGAGCATTCTGAAAATAGGCACGGCGGTTCGTTCGTTCTGCGCTCCCTCTTTCTCATAAGTCTCCAGGTAATTATCCACTGCGGCATTGTCGAGATACGCTCGAATCCGACTGTTGCGATTCTTTAGATCAAGGACGGCGGTACGCAATTGACTGGACTCGTTGAGCCACAGTTGCATCGGTGCGGCCAATTGCCTCTTCTCCCGATAGGCTACCGACTCGTCGAACAGATCGGCAGCCAGTGACCTTACTGCTGGTTTGTAGATGCCATTTGAATGTCGAATCTGGTCCGGGATCTCCAGGCCGAACTGAAGCATTTCGTTGCTTTCGAAAGCGTGAAAGCATTCCAGTCCGGC
>JBGMRM010000450.1:0-2385 GCA_048061415.1 Gammaproteobacteria bacterium
TAATTTGCTGCGTTTTCTCGGTTGCATCGGCAATCATTTCTTCGGGCAGGCCCTTGGCTACGAGCTTGTCTGGATGATGCTGCGACATCAGCCTGCGGAAGGCCTTTTTCAATTCGGAATCACTCACCGACTTGTCCACTGCAAGCATTGCGTAGGCATCCTCTATAGACGTCTGCTGCGATTGCCCCTGTTGGTATCCAGCTCGGCCAAATCCAGCCTTTAACATTTCCTCGAGTCGGTCGAGTTGTGAGGGCGCAATTCCAAGGCGACCGCAAATATGTAGTAGTACCTTTTTTTCCGCGGGGTGCATGACGCCGTCGGCGTATGCGGCCTGCATTTGAATCTCGAGGAACATCTGGATTAAAGTGGTACGTCTTCTTGACTCCTTCCTGAATTGATCGAGCACCTCGTCGATTGGAAAGTTACTCGATTTACCCTCGTTGAATAGTTTTCTCGCAGATTTTCTCATATCGGCCGGAAGGCCGAGGTGGCTCATAACCCTTTCGGCGAGCTTGATTTCATCCCTGGTTACCTTGCCATCAGCCTTGGCTATATATCCCATTACCGAAAAGGTAGCGGTGAAAAAAGCTGCCTGGACACGATCCTGCTCACCCGCCTGCCAACCAGTATCACCCAGCGAATTCATCCCGCGATCAAAATTATGACCAAAGGCAACACCCATCAGGGCACCTAAGGGGCCACCAATCATGAATCCAAAAGCACCACCAAGCGCCTTGCCCCACCATGCCATAACTAATTCCTCTATTCAGAATTGCCTGATCATCACCACTTACGCATCATTCGCTATCGACACACCGTGATTAGCCTGTTCGATACTGGTCTGATGCTGAATAAGGTCGAAACCCTGTATACAGCATACACCACTTCCACCAAACTCAAATTCTACCCAGGTCATCGGTAAAAACGCGTACTTCTCCATCATCGCATTTTTCGAATTACCCAGCTCGATAAAAATAACACCCTGGTCGCTGAGATATTCACCAGCCTTCAGCAATACTCGATTGACCACTGCGAGGCCGTCTTCACCTGCAGCAAGACCTAAACCTGGTTCCAATAAAAATTCTTCGCTAAGCATACTCATATCCTCAGCATCCACGTAAGGCGGATTACAAACGATAAGATCAAACTGCTGCAACGGAATATCATCAAACAAATCTGATTCGTACAGCGTCAGGCAATCTTCAAGTCCATGCGCCTGGCTGTTTATTTGCGCGACCTCAAGTGCATCCGCCGAAATATCGGAAGCATAAACCGCTGCTTCCTCGAACATATACTGACTGGCTATGGCGATACAACCGCTGCCGGTACACAAATCCAGGATTCGCTGTACCCGGGCGCTATCGATCCAGGGTTGATAGTGATTCGAAATCAATTCGGCAATTGGGGAACGTGGGATCAGTACACGCTCGTCAACAAAAAATTTGAGCCCGCAAAACCAGGATTCATGGCTGATATAAGCCGCGGGTTTTCTGGATTTGAGCCGCTGAGCGAGAATGTCTATGACCTGCTCGCGCTCCTCTATGGTGAGCACGCAATCTAGATAGCTGTCCGGCAATTCCGGCGCCAGGGCAAGCGCGTACAGGGTCAGGTACCTGGCCTCATCGATCGCGTTCGCAAAGCCGTGGCCGAAACTCAAACCCTGCCTGTTGAATTCACTACTACCCCAGCGAACAAAGTCCCGGATCGTCGACATTGCCTTAAGCGATTCTGGAATGGCCACGTTGAGTTTCGCACCGGTTAAATTATAATGCGCGGATTCTACACCATATTTTAAATGGCAGCTCACAATGAAATTATTACTTCTTCCTGCCGTCTCATTGTTCACATCCCCTGCTGGTTTTGTTGTCTCCTGACACTTCGGCCCAGTTGAATCGCTGCATCCGGCAGCGGGCGCTTTTTGTTTAATGACGATGAAATATCTGGAAAAACCAATACCCGGGCAAAAGCGAGCACTAGCGCTACACTACACAGGATCAAAAAATACAAAATTTCGATATTATAGGTAGGAAGTAGTCATGAATAGTCCGATCAAACGAGGTAAAAAAGATAAACTGAAAGTATTGTTTTTTTATATCTTACCGCACCATTTGATATCACGTCTGATTTACCTTGTCACCCGCTTGAAGGGTCCGCTTGTTCAACCTATGATCAAATGGTTCATTCGTAAGTTCAATGTTGACATGAGTGATTCGAAGTTCCCGGACCCCTCGGCCTACAAAACTTTCAACGAATTCTTCACGCGCGCACTAAAGCGGCAGGCACGCCCGGTAGTATCCGGTCAAAACACAATGACCAGCCCCGTCGATGGTACCGTATCGGAGGCCGGTCATATCAATGAACAGCATATTTTTCAGGCCAAGGGCC
>JBGMRM010000451.1:0-2383 GCA_048061415.1 Gammaproteobacteria bacterium
CAATACCACACCCTCCGGCCAGCGCACCGAGGACAACATCATCCACGGGCTGGTCGGCCAGCTCGAATCCAGTAGCGAATACTGGGCTCGCAGGAAAGCGGTCGAGAAATTTAATTCCGAGAATTCAATTCTACGCAAGGGTCTGGCGCTGACGCCGGTCAAGTTCGGCATCTCGTTTAACGTCGTCCACTTCAACCAGGCCGGTGCGCTGGTTCATATCTATACCGATGGCACGGCGTTGGTCAATCATGGTGGAACCGAAATGGGCCAGGGCCTGCACACCAAGGTGGCGCAGGTAGTCGCGCTCGAACTTGGTATAGCATTGCAGAGCGTTCGCGCCACCGCGACCGATACCAGTAAGGTGCCCAATACCTCCGCGACCGCGGCATCCACAGGCGCCGATCTGAACGCGAAGGCAGCACAGGATGCGGCGCGGCAAATCAGAAACAGACTGGCGCTTTTAGCCGCAGAGCGGCTCGGAGGTGAGGCGAGCGAAGTCGCATTTAGCGATGGCCAGGTATCGAGCGGTGGTCAGTCCATGCCCTTTGCTGAGTTGGTGACGCTGGCTTACCAGTCGCGCGTTCAACTCTGGTCGGACGGCTTTTATAAGACACCGGACCTGCACTGGGACGCTAAAACCCTGCAGGGGAGGCCATTTTATTATTTCGCCTACGGTGCCGCGGTATCCGAAGTCGTGATAGACACCCTAAGCGGTGAATTTAAATTACTGCGCGCCGACCTGTTGCACGACGCGGGAAATTCAATTAATCCGGCGATAGACCTGGGCCAGGTCGAAGGCGCTTACATCCAGGGTATGGGCTGGCTCACCAGCGAAGAACTGGTGTGGGACTCCAATGGCCGATTGACCACCCATGCACCCTCAACCTACAAGATTCCGACCATTAGCGATTGCCCCGAACAATTCCACACCGAGCTGTACCAGAACCAGTGTGTCGAGGATACGATCCTGCGCTCGAAAGCCACCGGTGAACCGCCTTTGCTGTTGCCGTTCTCGGTATTTTTTGCGATTCGCGATGCAATCGCGAGCCTTGGAGATAATAAAATCAATCCGCCGCTACGCGCACCCGCGACGCCAGAGGCAATTCTGGATGCGATTAGCGCGCTACGCGACGGCAGGGAAAGCGCATGATGAACTGGGTGCAAACCTTGCAGCGCTTGCAGCAGCAATCTATTCCGGCGGTGATGGTAACGGTTGCCTCGACGATTGGCTCGACGCCACGCGAACCCGGCGCGAAAATGATCGTTACTTCGAATCGGCTGTACGGCACCATCGGCGGTGGCAACCTGGAGCATAAGGCCAGCGCCATCGCCCGCTCGCAACTCGATATGTCTGAATCAATCAGGCTAAGACGCTTCCCGCTCGGCGCCGGGCTCGGCCAGTGTTGCGGGGGGCTGGTGAATTTGATGTTCGAACCGGTGCTCGAATCGAGCACCTGGGTCGCATCGGCGGCGCGGTTCCAGGCGCAGGTACAGGATTGGGTGCGAGTGGTAGCGACCAGCACCGACGCATCCGAGCAGAATTCGGGTTACCTGATGCTGAACGCGGAGCAGTTCGAATCTGAATTAAAGGATTCTCCCGCGAACGGCGAATTGATCATGGCTGCAAAGTCGATGTTGCAGGGTTCAGACAGGACTGCGCTGCAGCAGGTAAGTGGTTCAGTGGACTCCTTCTTTTTCGATGTCAGCAGAAAAACCGAATTCCAGCTGGTTTTATTCGGCGCCGGGCATGTCGGCCGGGCGCTCATCAACATCCTGCGCGACCTGCCGGTTCAAATACGCTGGATAGACAGCCGGGATAATCAATTTCCGGCAGAGATGCCCGACAATGTCGAAGCCATCTGTAGCGATATTCCAGAATCGGAAGTAGACGCCGCACCCGTTGGCAGTTATTTCCTGGTGATGACGCACGACCATGCTCTCGACCAGAGTCTTGCCGAGCAAATTCTGAAACGTGATGACTTTTCCTACTTCGGTCTGATTGGTTCGGTTTCCAAACGGCGTATGTTTGAAACTCGCCTGCATCGACGCGGAATGCCGAAGCAACGATTAGGGCGCATGGTGTGTCCGATCGGTGTCGATGGAATCGATAGTAAACTACCGGCAGCGATCGCTATTTCGGTTGCCGCTGAATTGATGCAGGTATACGATCAAAGCGTTGCCGGTAATAATTACAATTCGAAAATGAGCGATACACTCAGGAGCGTTAAATGACATCCAGCGCGGGTGAAGCGAACGATATCCGACTCGAACTCAAGGGTATTACCAAGATTTATCCATCGGTGATTGCCAATGAAGACGTCAACCTGAAGGTGCGACGCGGTGAAATTCACGCGGTACTGGGCGAGAACGGCGCGGGTAAGAG
>JBGMRM010000452.1:0-2366 GCA_048061415.1 Gammaproteobacteria bacterium
GGCTACGGCATGTTAAACGAACCCACGGTACGGGCGATCAAGCTAATGGCGCGTCGCGAGGGTATATTTCTCGATCCCACCTACTCGGGCAAAGCCTTCGCCGCGGTTGTCGATTCACTTGAAAGCAGTCGCTTCGACGCTGATAATCATGTCGTGTTTTTGCATACTGGTGGCACCCCCTCACTTTTCGCTTACCCCGAACTGGTAAACGACGAACAGGAGCTTCGCTGATGGAGGGACTACAGTGGAATATCGATACCATCGCCAATGTTATCGAAATTTCGGTTGCCCCGGTATTCCTGCTAGCGGGCATATCCGGGTTACTGATGGTATTGATTAATCGTCTGGGGCGAACTATCGATCGTTCCCGATCACTGCAGGCAGCCAGAAGCAGCGAGTTATTACCGGAACACCAGGCCGCGATAGACCGGGAAATGACCAGCCTGCTAAAACGCAGCCGCTTCATTAATCTGGCCATCCACCTCGCTACCGTCAGCGCCCTGCTGGTATGCCTGGTGATCATCGCGCTTTTCCTGGGTAGCCTGACCAATATTAATTTTGCAAAAGTCGTTGCCAGCCTGTTTATTGTTTGCATGATCATCCTGAGTGCGGCCTTTACCTGTTTTCTCACCGAGGTAATTATCGCAACCAGAAGATTACGCGAAACCCTGGTAAGCAGCGAAAGTTTTCGACATCTGCGTTAGTCCGCCTGTCGCTACGCAATCGGTAAGGCATTGTGACGATTTTGCGATAGTATGTTTTTCAATCGTTATTAGATATTGAGTGTTTTCCTCGGTGGGTGTTAAAGTCTCGTGCTGCATCATGTCCGATAATAGAATTGCAATAATAAACTGAAGAATTCAGCAGGAGGTTTTAGCATGTCAAAACCCAGAGTTATAGTGACGCGCCGCTGGCACAAGGCAGTCGAAAAAGTGCTACATGAAAAGTTCAATACCTGCACGAATGAAGATGACCATGCCATGTCGGTGGCCGAGTTGCAGGATGCGCTGCGAAATGCCGATGCGGTATTACCCACCGTGTGTGACAGGGTAAGCGCCGAAGTGTTAAGTGTAGACAATATGCGGGCTAAAATTCTTGGCAGCAATGGGGTGGGTTTCAATCACATAGACCTGGACGCCGCAAAGACGGCGGGTCTCACGGTTACCAACACCCCCGAAGTATTAACCGATTGTACCGCCGACCTGGCGATGACACTTTTGTTGATGGTTGCACGCCGCGCCGGAGAAGGCGAAAGACATGTCCGCGCCAAAGCCTGGACCGGCTGGCGTCCAACGCACATGATGGGAACCAGTGTCAGGGGCAAGACACTGGGTCTGATCGGAATGGGTCGGATTGCCCGTGCTGTCGCAGCGCGTGCGGCAAACGGGTTCGGCATGAAGATTATATTTCACGATCCGTTTCCCCCTCGCCCCGAAGATATTGCTGAACTAAACGCCACGCAGTGCCAGTCCCCCGAGGAAGTTTTCGCTAATGCGGATTTTGTCTCGCTACATTGTCCAGGTGGTAAAGAGACTTATCACCTGATTGGATCCGCTGCCTTTGCGGCAATGAAACCGGGTGCCTTTTTGATCAATACCGCCCGGGGCGACGTGGTCGAGGAAGCGGCACTGGTTACGGCTTTGCAATCTGGTCAGATTGCCGGCGCCGGCCTGGACGTGTATGAAAATGAGCCAACGGTATCCGATGCTTTACTGGAAATGGAGAATGTTGTTTTACTGCCCCATCTGGGCAGTGCGACGGAAGAAACCCGGGTAGCCATGGGTATGCGCGTGGTCGAAAACCTGGAAGTATTTTTTGCGGGTGAAGCGCCACGTGACAAGCTGGTTTAGCCTGTTTTTAGTGGGTGACAGCCGTCGTATAGAATGCTTTCTACGGCGAGTGCCCATCGTTTTATTAAAAACCGTGATTATTTGATGTAGATCAATGCCGTTGGCAGCACAGGTGTATAGAGTAGTTTCTGAAACTGTAACACGGAGCACGTCATGTATAACGAGTTACCTGAGAAACTGTCGAAAAAGCCTCAGCAGCTGGCTGTCTGGTTGATCGTGGTATTGGTTCTCTCAATGATCCTGGTGTATTTCTTCTAGATCGGATATTTAGGTCGAATATTGCCGGAAAGCGCTTGCTGTATTCGTTAGCGCTCCTACCTATATTTTTTCGAGAAATCCGGAAGGATTGATTTACTGGTTTTTAAAAAGCCTGCTCAGCTTTGATTTCAGCGATTTATCGTCTGATCCTTCGATATGATCGCGTATCAATTTTTCCCGGATTTCGCGGTTCTGCGAATCGGGCCTGTCGCCCTCACCGGAAATATAGCAGGCAACCTGGGTGAAATCGGTATTTTG
>JBGMRM010000453.1:0-2356 GCA_048061415.1 Gammaproteobacteria bacterium
CTGACATTGGTTATCCGTGGGCTGGCACTGGGGCAACTCGGCAGTTCCAACTACCAGTCGTTAATCAGGAAGGAAGTCACGGTCGGACTGCTCAATGGCCTGGTATGGGCCCTGGTAGTCGCCACGTTTTCCATACTGTGGTTCGGAAATTTTAATATCGGCCTGGTGATCGGATTTGCTCTGGTAGTCAATATGCTTGCGGGCGCTTTTGCGGGTGCGGTAATTCCGGTGTTGTTGCGCCAAATTGGTGTCGATCCGGCTATCGCAGGTAGCGTTATTCTCACCACCTTTACCGATGTAATAGGGATAATAGCTTTCCTCGGTCTTGCATCGCTGGTGCTTGGGTAAATTGCCCTCATGCAATATGCGGGCTAGTGGGTTACAAATTGCCTGATAACGTCCTTGATATCGTCTAGCGCCAGCGTCCATATTTCATCCATTTCGTTCTCCTGGATTCCAAGCAATTTTGTGGCTTCCGAGTCGATCGAGGGGGTAAATTTTTCGCCGCTGGTGCCTACCTTGTTTTTGTTTACCCAGGCATCGGCAATTTGAATGGCGCAGGCCATTTGCGCATATTCATGGGCATCGGTGGGGCGATGATGATACTGCACGGGCTCGTATATTGACTGCGGCACTTTCCAGCGTTCCAGCAGACGGCCACCAGCTTCGGCATGAGAATAGGAGAGGAGTTCCTGCTCCAGAATATAGAGATTCTGTTTCTCCGCCTCGCTTTTAGCAAGCAGGTCACTCATCAGGTCCGGCAATTTCAGATACAATACCAGTCGACCGATATCGTGTAACAGCCCCGTAATATAGTATCGTTCCGCCTGTGACTGCCCAAGGTACTGTGCGATCGATTTGGCCAGCACACCAACCGCGACGCTATGCTCCCAGAATGAACTCATGCTGACCGCCTTTATCGGTATTCCGGTGAACATTTTCATCACCGAAGTCACCAGCACTAACTCCCGAATCTGACGTAATCCGATGGTGCTGACAGCGCGGTCGATGGTTTCTATTTTTGCCGGGAAACTGTAAAACACGCTATTTGCCAGACTCAGTAATCGCGCGCATAAATCCGGATCAGAACCCAGGAGTCTGGCTAAATCGTCGACCGTCGATGCCGGACTTTCGATCGCTGTCTCCAGCCGATAATATATATCAGGCAAGCTGACCAGTTTGTCGATTTTCGAAACCAGCAAATCCAGTCCGGACTGACCACTGATTTTGGAAATTTCGAGAGCGGTGACTTCGGTCATTATTCGGTCGCAGTTTTCAATACTACGAGCATAGTACAGTATCCATATAATGTAGTTTCGATTTTAAGTTAAAGCATCGCGGCGCCGAACACCCCGCTGGCATCCCCATGCAGGGCTGGAATAATCGGCGTGGCGAAAAAATCGGAAAATACATAGCGGCCGAGTCGATCGGGTAACTGGCGATAAATTTCCTCGATATTCGACATGCCCCCACCCAGCACAATGACATCCGGGTCGACAATATTAACCACGTGGGCCAGCGCCCTGGCTAACTGGTCGTAATAACGCGCCATCGCCTGCACACAGGTTTCTACACCTGCCCTTGCGCCCTCGACAATTTGTTGGCTACTCAGGGTTTCTTCGTATCGTCGCTGGTATTCGCATTCCAGACCACTACCGGAGACGAAGGTTTCAATACAACCTGATTTCCCGCAAAAACAGGCCGGCGAACCGTCGGTTTCTTCCCGCCAGGGCAAAGGGTTATGCCCCCACTCGCCCGCTACCGCATGTGGCCCGGTTAACAGGCTTCGATTGATCACCAGACCACCGCCGACTCCGGTTCCCAGGATTACGCCAAACACGACCGAAAAATCTTTTCCAGCACCGGTTAAAGCCTCGGACAGGGCAAAACAATTAGCATCGTTCTGGATTTTAACCGGCCGTCGCAGGCAGTGTTCAATATCGTCAGCAAATGGCTTCCCATTCAGGCAGACGGTATTCGAGTTTCTCAGCAATCCCGAACGCGGAGAGATGGCGCCGGGTGTGCCGATGCCAATCGTGGCTTTTCCCTCCAGCCCTGCCTCGGCCTGGCGCACAAGCTCGACGATGGATTGCAACAGCGCATCATAATTCTCGGCTGGCGTATCGACTCTTTTACGGTAGAGGGGATGCCATTGGTCATCGAGAACCACGACCTCGGTCTTGGTGCCGCCCAGGTCGATACCCAGGCGGAAACGGGAATTATTATTTTTCTGATGCACCATGTGAAACCCCTAATATTTAATTTTTTTATAGCTCGCGGTATTTAATAATATTTTTTGATGCTTCGATTAACGACCCTTGCCATTCGACAGGCATATAAGTCCTTACGAGACGCC
>JBGMRM010000454.1:0-2352 GCA_048061415.1 Gammaproteobacteria bacterium
TTCTCGCGCCCCATCGATTCGCCCAGATTCCTGTGCACCATGCCGACGTGATAACGCTTTCGACATTACAGGAATACTCCGAGAAGTGCAGCAGCAGGCCAGGGAATTTGTAAATCCAGAAACCCCTGCCAGCGCGCGTCTGGTCACCACGCCTCGGGTTATAACTGACATCGAAGCCGACAAATTCTCCTTTCGGGTAGGCCTGGATATCGACTTTCTCGCGCCCCATCGATTCGCCCAGATTCCTGTGCACCATGCCGACGTGATAACCCTCGCAGGAATTGTCGGCGTAGGCTTTCCAGTTCAGCGCGCCCGTTTTTAAAATCTCGCCCTGGTAGTCCATCGTGTTGTTCGACGGAAAGCGCGCCGCGATCTGGACAATATCACCGAGCCAGTCGAGCAAATCGGGCGCGCCAGGGTCGAGGCAGGCAAATACCAGTCGATTCCAGCAGGCGACCCGAATCGGGAACAGCGAAAATCTTTCGAGGTCGATTTCTTCGCCCGCTTTCAAACCCGGCGTGTTGAGCAAATTACCGCTGCTGTCGTAACGCCAGCCGTGGTATCGGCAGACAAAATCCTAGCAGCGTCCGCTGCCATCGCGTACCAGTGGGCCTGCCCGGTGTCGACAGACATTGTGGAATCCGCGCAAATCGCCCTGCTGATCACGGATCATAACCACGGGCCATTTCGCCAGGCTGGTCGCGAGGTAATCACCCACATTTTCGAACTGATCCTCGCGCCCAATCATCCACCAGTGCCTGCGGAAAATATGCTCGCTTTCGAGCGCAAAAATATCGGCGCAGCTATACCAGTGCTGGGGAATGGTTATCGGTGTGGCGTCACTCATAGACGACTCGAACTGAAAATAAACCGGTATATTACACGCCTGGCAAAACCTTGCCACGATAGATAGAAATATCGTGGCAGTTATGCCTAAATTCTTAAGGTATCAATACCGCGGCGCCGGTTAAGCGGCCAGCACGCAAAGCTTCCAGCGCTTCATTTGCCCGCTCCAGTGAGAACTCTTCAATCCTGGTTTTAACCGGCACCCTGGGCGCCAGTTCCAGAAAATCTACGGCATCCTGACGGGTCAGGTTTGCCACCGAACGTAGAACGCGTTCTCCCCAGAGCAGGTTGTACGGAAAGCCAGGAATGTCCGACATGTGAATACCGCCACAAACAACGACCCCGCCCTTGCGTACTGCCCTGAGTGCGGCAGGGATCAACGGGCCTATGGGCGCGAAAATAATCGCCGCATCCAGCTCGACCGGTGCTGCGCGGTCGGAGTCTCCCGCCCATAGGACGCCCATCTCGCGCGCAAATTCCTGCGCAGCCTGATCACCGGGTCGCGTAAAGGCATACACTTCACGATTTTGATAGCGGGCAACTTGCGTAACGATATGCGCTGCCGCACCAAATCCATATATCCCAATCCGGCCAGCATTTTCTCCCACCATGGATAAGGATCTATACCCTATCAAACCAGCGCACAACAACGGGGCGAATTCGGCATCCGGGTATTCACCGCCGATGGGGAAGCAAAACCGTGCGTCGGCGACGGTTAAATCGGCATAGCCTCCGTCGATCTGGTAGCCGGTGAATCCGGGTTCATCGCAAAGATTTTCAAAACCAGACTGGCAGTAATAACATTCTCCGCAGGTATGCCCCAGCCACGGAATACCGACCCGTTGACCCAGCTTGAGGCGATTAACGCCCTTGCCGATGTCAGCCACGGTACCGACAATTTCGTGCCCCGGAATGATCGGTAACTTCGGATCGGGAAGATCGCCATCGACCACATGCAAGTCGGTGCGGCAAACGCCACAGGCCGACACCTTGACCAGAACTTCTCCGCGCCCGGGTTTGGGATCGGGTTTTTCTACGAGTCGAAGCGGCTCCCCCGGATTTTTAAGAATCATGGCTCGCATGCGTACCGCTCCCCGGCTAAGGGGTGTTTTTACCGGTTATCCCGGCAGTCAGTACAAACCGCATTGCCTCATCCACGCTCATCTTGCAGTGGGTGATATCGCTGCGAGGAATCAATAATGTAAAACCGCCGATCATGTAACTCATCGGTATATATACCAGCACACTATCCGGGCTACGAAACGATTCCGGCAGGCGGGATTGGTCTTCCTGCGTGATGAAACCAATCATTTCCATGGCATTTATATTCACTATCACGACCTGTCCAAGACCCTCTTTCTTCGGTGAAAAGAATTCAAACAGGTCGTGCATCGTCCGATAAACAGTCTTGATCAAGGGTAACTTGTAGAGAATCTGCTCGCCGAATGCGAACAACTGCCGCACGAAGATAGCTTTCATCATCAGGCCGACAACGAACACGAGGGC
>JBGMRM010000455.1:0-2351 GCA_048061415.1 Gammaproteobacteria bacterium
CGAGGCCGACCAGGCTGTGCAATATTGCCACCAGTTCGGGCATCTGCGTCATTTTTACGCGCCGTGATAACACGAAGCCAATCGAGCCGCCCACCACCATCACCACGATCAGGATGTTTTGATTTTTAGTGACGAACGCGAAGATCGTGACCAGCACCGCAATGGTCATTCCGATCATGCCGAAGAGGTTGCCGCGGCGTGCGGATTCGTTGTTTTTCAGTCCTCCGAGCGCCAGAATAAACAGGATCGCGGCGCCGAGGTAGGATACGGTTATGAGGCTTTCGGTCATGTCATTGGCTCTTGAACATTTGCAGCATACGCTGCGTGACCGAAAAACCACCTATGATATTGATGCTGGTTATGAATATCGCGATCACCGAGAGGTACATGATGGTCGGGTTGTCGGACGATATCTGCGTGAGTGCGCCGACGACGATGATGCTGCTGATCGCATTGGTGACGCTCATAAGCGGGGTATGCAGAGTCGCGGAAACATTCCAGATCACCATGTAACCAATGAAGCAGGACAGCACAAACACCGTGAAAAGCGCCATGAAAGATGGCGGCGCGACAAGCCCGAGGCCAAACAGTGCTAGCGCTCCGATCAGCATCGGCAACCAGGCACTGCGCGCCACTTTTGCAACACTGGACGGTGGGGTTATGGGTTTCGCGGGCTCGGGCTCGACGGTCACGGATTGCCCGCTATAAGAAGGTTTGCGCTCTGACGATACCGCAATCGGAGGCGGTGGCCAGGTGATTTCACCATTATTCACTACGGTTGCACCCCGCACCACGGTGTCTTCCATATCGACGACCATATTGCCATCTTTCTCGGGGCACATTTCGTCGATCAAATTGTAAATATTGGTCGCATACAACTGGCTCGACTGGGCCGCGAGGCGACTCGCCAAATCGGTATAGCCGACAATACTGACACCGTGTTTTTTCACCACCTTGCCCGGCGCGGTTAATTCACAATTTCCACCCTGCTCGGCAGCCAGGTCGACGATCACACTGCCATCTCGCATACTTTCAACCATTGCCCTGGTGATTAATTTCGGCGCGGGTTTTCCGGGGATCAACGCGGTAGTGATGATTATGTCGACTTCTTTTGCCTGCTCGGCGAATAGCGCCATTTCAGCGTCGATGAATTCCTTGCTCATCACCTTGGCATAGCCACCCTCGCCACTGCCATCTTCTTCGAAGTCGAGTTCGAGGAATTCGGCATCCATGCTCTGGATCTGGTCTTTCACTTCAGGGCGCGTGTCAAACGCGCGCACGATCGCACCGAGCGACTTGGCCGTACCGATAGCCGCGAGGCCCGCAACCCCGGCGCCGATAACCATCACCTTGGCCGGATCTACCTTGCCGGCAGCCGTTATTTGCCCTGCAAAAAATCGCCCGAAATGACTGGAGGCCTCGATGACCGAGCGATACCCGGCGATATTCGCCATCGAGCTCAATGCATCGAGCTTTTGGGCGCGCGAAATGCGCGGAATGCTATCCATCGAGAGCGCTGTCGCATTTCGCGCCGCCAGTTGCTTCAGCATTTTTTCGTTTTGCGCCGGCCACAGAAAACTGATCAATCGACAACCATCCGGCATCAAATCAATTTCGTGTTTCTCTAGCTGGAGATTTTGTTCGGGTGGGCGAACCTTGATCGCCAGGTCAGAAGCCGACCAGGTTAATTCGGCATTCCTGGCAATTGTTGCGCCAGAGCGTTCGTAGGCCTGGTCTGAAAAGTTGGCCCCGGCCCCGGCGCCGGATTCAACGATCACTTCGAACCCGAGTTCGATCAGTCTCTCGACAACTTCCGGGGTCGACGCGACTCGCTTCTCACCCACATGAATTTCTTTCAGTACACCAATTTTCATCGTTCGTTCAACTCGATTTTTAAGTGAAGAATACTCTGCAAAAGGCGGAGCTTAGCTAATTCTTATTTGGCAAAATATATCCCAAAGTGAGTCCCTGCCCTGTTATTTTCTCTAAACCGGGTCTTGCCCTATTTCCCGTGAAGCCCTAGTCTGCCCTAAATTTGTGACGAAAAATACCATGGGAATCTTAAATCATATTATTAAGCAGGCCCAATCCGGCCCTAAATCCATCGTTTTGGCCGAGGGCGACGATATTCGCATAGTCGAAGCAGCGGTCCGCGCCAGCGGCGATGGTATCGCCGAATGCATATTAATTGGTAATAGCGAATCGATTCAGGGGCAGGCGGCTGACGCCGGGCTAACGCTGGCCGTCCACGAAGTCATGGTCGCCCGCGACGGCTCGAAGCTCTGCGACCCCCATGGCGTTCCCTACACGTTTGCATTGCGGCGGATTCTCGAAGAATGCAGCACGGTCGA
>JBGMRM010000456.1:0-2345 GCA_048061415.1 Gammaproteobacteria bacterium
GTAACGGATATTCAGTCGACACCATTGCACTGGCGCTTAAAGCCGGGAAACAGGACGAAGCAATACGACTGGCGCACACCTTGAAAGGAATTGCCGGTTCGATCGGGGCCCAGGCTTTGGCGACGGCGACGCAAAATCTGGAAATTTTGCTGGGTAATGAAGAACCCTGTGAAAAACAATTGAAATCGGTCCAGAGTGAACTCGATAAGGTACTAAGTGATATTCGTCAATTGTCCGCAGAAGGTGAGCTCGAACTTCAGAAAACAAAAACCGAGACGGCATTACTGGATAACTCCGAAATAAAAAATCGACTTCGCTTACTGCAAAAGAAGGTATCGCTCTCCGATGCGGAATCCGAAGAGATACTGGAGGAAATTCAGCAGGGTGTGAATGAGCAGCTTTTTCAAAAACTGGAACCAGTACGAGCCGCGCTTGGGCGCTATGATTTCGAGCAATCGGGTGAGATGCTTG
The DNA here is from genome assembly GCA_048061415.1 of Gammaproteobacteria bacterium. Taxonomy (GTDB): domain Bacteria; phylum Pseudomonadota; class Gammaproteobacteria. Next base: position 472 of record JBGMRM010000456.1, read on the forward strand.
ATCGGCTAATGCAGGAAGTGGTAGTCAGCCATGATTAAAAACATGGGCAGTCATATCGCCAGAATGCCAGAGTGTCATCACAGGGAAGTTTTGACATGAGCGAGAAACAAAATATTCTGGCTGTCGACGATACGCCCGAAAATTTGCAGGTTCTCAAGGGCATACTGGTGCCGCAGTATTCAATAATGGCGGCCATCAGTGGCGAGGCAGCGCTCAAAATTGTCGACAAAACTCGCCCTGACCTGATTTTACTCGATATCATGATGTCGGGTATGGATGGCTATGAAGTATGCCGAATTTTAAAATCTCGTGAAGATACAGCAGATATCCCGGTTATCTTTATCAGCGCGATGTCGGAGGTCAAAGACGAACACCAGGGTTTCGAAGTCGGTGCAGTCGATTATATTACCAAGCCGGTGAATGCCGACCTGGTCAGGGCGAGGGTGAAAACGCATCTGTCGCTGGCAGATCAGCAGCGAACCTGTCAGACCATGGTGGAAGAGCGCACCTCCGAGCTGGAGGAAACCCAGCGTGCTGCAATCAAAATGCTGGCGCAGGCTGGTCACTACAACGACACGGATACCGGGGTGCATATCTGGCGCATGGCGTCTTATTCGGCGGCTCTGGCAGGCGCCTTAAAATGGCCGGTAGAAAAGGCAGCCACGCTCGAACTCGCCGCAGCGATGCACGATACCGGGAAAATAGGAATTCCCGATTCAATATTGAAGGCGCCTAGAAAGCTCGCCGCAGACGAATGGGAAATTATGAAAACCCATGCTGAAATCGGATATCATATTTTAAAACAAAGCGATACGCCTATTTTCCAGCTGGCTGCGACTATCGCGCGTTACCACCACGAAAAGTGGGACGGTTCGGGATATCCGCATGGATTGTCGGGGGACGCGATTCCAGAATGCGCCAGGATAGTAGCCATTGCCGATGTATTCGATGCCCTGACCATGTCAAGAGCGTATAAAAAAGTGTGGAACACCGATCAGGCGATTTCGATGCTGCAGGAAGACGCGGGTAAGCATTTCGACCCGAGCATGGTCGAATTATTTATCTCGATTATTCCGCAAATCCTCGGCATCAAGGAGAGGTGGGACGCCAGGGAATAATTCCATCTGTCCACCGGTTTCGGTCAGGTCATTGAGCCTGATACCCACGCCGAGTAACCTGACCGGCATTTGTCCGCGTTGCCAGGCTTGCTCGCATAACATCGCCAGGTCTTCCAGCCTGGGTTTAGAGTGCTGGCGTTCGATCGTGGTCTGGCTGAAATCATTAAACTTCATTTTCAGGAAGCTGTTGTTAATCTGGTAATCCTGATCCAGGTTTTTCATGCGCCTGTTTAGCGACTCGATCAAATCGGGTAGTTTTTCAAGGCAGGCGGGCAGGCTGGCTAAATCCTCTGGATAGGTATTTTCCACGCTGATCGATTTCCTGCGCCAGCGTGAAACTACCGGTCGGTCGTCGATTCCGCAGGCGAGCCTGTGAATGTACTCCCCGAAGTTTCCGAATTGCTGGACAAATTCAAACAGATCGCATTGACGTACATCACCGCAGGTTTTTATGCCGAGCTTTTCCAGCCGGGCTGCGGTGACCTTGCCAACACCCCAGATTTTCCGGACCGGTAAGTCAGCCAGAAACCCATCGATCTCGGCAGGCGTGACCACGTGTTGACCGTCTGGTTTGTTCCAGTCGCTCGCCACCTTGGCGAGAAACTTGTTTGGCGCGACACCAGCCGAGACGGTTATTCCGATGGTTTCTGAAATACGCTGTCTGATTTCCCTGGCGATCAGGGTGGCGCTTCCCCCGCAGCGTCTACAGTCTGAAACATCGAGAAAAGCCTCGTCGAGCGAGAGGGGTTCGATCAA
>JBGMRM010000457.1:0-2343 GCA_048061415.1 Gammaproteobacteria bacterium
GTCGCTCACCTGCTCCCGGGCTCAGGGCCAACATGCCGTGTGCTCCCTCCCTGCCCAGCACTTTTTGCCAGGACCAGGTCACCACGTCCAGCTTCGAGAAATCCATCGGCATTGCGAATGCCGCCGAGGTTGCATCGCAAAAAACCAGACCCGTGCGCTCGACACTTAGCCAGTCTAGATTCGGCATTCGAACACCACTGGTAGTACCGTTGTAAACGAAAACTACATCGTTGCTCGCCTGTATCTGTGTAAGATCGGGCAACAGACCATAATCTGCTTCGTGAACCGTGAGTTGAGGTAAATCCAGGGAATCGAGATCCTTCGCCCAATCGCTTGAAAAACTATCCCAGACCAGGACCTCGACCGGGCGTCCACCCAGCATCGACCACATGGCGATTTCGAAGGCGCCGGTATCCGAACCCGGTACAATGCCAAGCTTCCAGTCGGCAGGCAGATCCAGCAAGGCATGTGAACGCTGAATAGCATCAAAAAGGCGTTTTTTAGGATTTTTAGCGCGATGGCTGCGGCCCAGGTATTGGGTATCGAACAGCGCGGGGTTCCACCCGGGAAATTTCTTACACGGACCCGAGGAAAATCGTGGATCCTGCGGTCGCAGACACGGTTTCTCGGGAAAGCCATTGGCTTTCGCGTTCATTGAATAACCTCTAGTTATGGGTGGTTTGCTCCACCAGGCCCGCATATCATAGCACTATGAAACAATGCCTGGAACCGTATAGAACATATAGAAAAAATGTCGCTGGAAGGCCTGATCTTGTAAGGTGCAATAACCGAAGGGCATTGCACACGGAAGTGCCGGTGCCGCGTAGCACAGGGATGTGCGAGAGCGGCCATTGCACCCAATGGTAATCACTAAGCCAATTTGCCTGATATATTAACTGCGGCGTAACGCCCTTCGGTTATTACGCCCTACAAACTGCTGATTTCAGCCCTTCATAGTTTATATATGCTATCGGTCCGAAGAACCGGTACCTCCACCGCCCGGTAGCTCCTGATCCATAGCGCCCGCCGCCGCGGCGATTGCTGTAGCATTCGCGGCCGTGGTTCCCGCTGGCGCAACCGATTCGACCAGGACCCGGCGCGGCGCGAAGTTGATTCCATTTTCCTCGAAGGCTTTCTGGATACGTGTAAAGGCTTCACGGCGAATGAGGAACTGCTGTCCGGGTACGGCGGTAAACTTGCAACGAATAATCAATGCTGAATCATCCATGCGGTTCACACCCTGCGATTTCAATGGCATCAGCATGTTGGCGCCGAAAACCGGATCATCCAGCATCTCTTTGCCGATATTCTTAATGATTTTGCGCACCTTATCGATTTCGGTTTCAAAAGGCACACGTAATTCGAATTTCATGATCGCCCAGTCTCGGCTGTAGTTGGTGAGCGACTTGATCTCGCCATAGGGTATGGTATGCACCATACCGTTGTGATGGCGCAACTGGAATGAACGAATTGAAATACGCTCAACGGTTCCCCTGATCGCCTCGATAGAGACATACTCGCCAACCCGGAAAGCATCATCCATGAGGAAGAAAAGACCGGAAACTATATCCCGTACCAGTGTCTGTGCCCCAAAACCGATCGCTATGCCGATTACCCCTGCGCCGGCGATTAGCGGACCGATATCTACGCCCAGTGCCGACAACGAAAGCAGGACTGCCATCACGATCATGGTGATTTTGACGAATATCCGAAAAATGGGCAGCACGGTTTCGAGGCGCGTACCGCCGAGCCCGCCGCCGTCGCCGCTCCCTCCAGCCTCGTCATCCTCGTCGAGTGTACCCTTCTCGTCACTAAGCTTGCGCTCGATCGTAATTCGTACCACGCCCCAGATGGCCCAGATCAATACAAGTGTCAAGCCTATTTCGAACAATGCTTCAGCCACTCTTTGGCCGATTAACTGGGCAACAAAAGCTTCCAGGTTGATATCCCAAAGGCGCACGAAGATTAACAATATAGTCAGGGAATATAGTACACGGGCATAACGTAAAGCAGTTACCACGTAAATGGGCCTTGCAGTCTTTTCAGGTATCTGCCGGTCATCTTCCTAGTTAGTCTCAAGTACCAATCCGGGCTCGGCAGCTTCAGTCGACCCCGCATCGGCAGGCCGTTCCTGATCTTTGCCTTTAGCAAAATAGCGTACGATGAACATTTGTAATGCGATATCAATATAGGGAATGAATGAAAATAAAACCAGACTGCCTATGCCCGGTATAAACGAGGATTCACCGGTCGCGGCCCGCTTGCCGATAGCCATAAACAAGATCAGTAAAATATAGAAAATCGCCAGAACCCACCAGAGACGGGCCAGGCTATCACGCGGAC
>JBGMRM010000458.1:0-2340 GCA_048061415.1 Gammaproteobacteria bacterium
GAGTTACCCATGAAATTATAGGAAAAACACTATGACAGCGGATGAAATCTATTTATTAATTCTATTTATGATAATCCTAATATTAATAGGATTATTAATTTGGTTTTGGCGTATATATACTAAAACATCAAGACCTGGTTCTGTTGGCAACGCATGTTCGCAATGCAGGTCTTATGACCCCAGCATAGTTGAAATTGCCAAAATTTTTTCTTCTGATGGTTTTGAGATTGAGTCAAATAAAATTCAATACGGGCACTATACTCATACATTGCCACCTCCTGCGCCATCCAATACCGTGATTGAATTATGGTTAAAAGGTTCATTTGTTCATCTAAAAGTAGATTGTCTAAGATCATTTTAATAGCTAACAACGCGCCCTGGGGTGGACAACAACCCTGCACACGGACGAATTTTCCGCTGCGCTCCAAATTTACCGGTGGAGACTCACTCGATTAATTCCATCTGCTCTTCATATATTCTTCCGGCGATGCTTCAAACCATCGAGTCGGGCATCGAGTCCTTGCGCTGTTTGATGTAATCCAGCAGGGCTTCGTCGACTGCGGGATCTATTTCCGGCGCCTGGTATTCGGCCAGGAGTTTTTTGTAGCGGGCGTTGGCGCGCTGCGCGTGGTCGAGGCTACCCTCCGATTCCCATTGCTCAAAGCTATTGTTGTCGGTGATCGGCGACCGATAGAATGCCGTCTTGAAGTTATTCTGGGTGTGGGTGCAGCCGAGAAAATGCACCCCTGGGCCGACCTCGCGAATCGCATCCATCGCCTGACCGTTTTCGGACAGGTCGACGCCGCCCAACATTATTTCCATCATCGCCGCCTGGTCGGTATCCATGATAAATTTTTCATATCCCATGGACAGGCCGCCCTCCATCCAGCCTGCGGTATGCAAGACGAAATTGACCCCTGCGAGCACCGCCGGTAATAGCGTATTGGCCGCTTCGGAGGCCGCCTGCGCGTCGGGCAATTTCGAGGCGCACAGCCCGCCTCCCGAGCGAAACGGAACGCCGAGGCGTCGCGCCAGCGCGGCCATGATGTAGAGCACCAGCGCGGGTTCGGGTGTACCGAAGGTGGGTGCGCCGGACTGCATCGACATCGAGCTGGCGAAACTGCCAAAGATCATCGGCGCGCCTGGGTTGACGAGCTGCACGAAGGTCATCCCCGCGAGGCCTTCCGCGAGTGATTGCGCCGCGGTGCCAGCCACTGTTACCGGTGACATCGCACCTGCCAGAATAAACGGGGTGACGATGCAGGCCTGGTTGTTTTCAGCGTATACTTTGGCCGCACCGAGCATGGTATCGTCGAAAGTCATCGGGGAATTAGCATTGATCAGGCTCGTGGCATAGGTTCTTGGCCTGCCGCTTATCGGGTCAATATAATGATCGCCGGCCAGAACCTTGATCATTTCAACCGTGTCCTGCGCCCGTTCCGGTGCGGTCACCGAACCCATGAAAGCCTTGTCTGAATATTTGATATGCGCATACACCATGTCCAGGTGGCGCTTGTTGACCGGCACGTCTACCGGCTCGCAAATGGTACCGCCCGACAGGTGCATACTCGGTGAGGCATAGGCGAGTTTGACGAAATTCTGGAAGTCTTCCAGCGTTGCGTAACGCCGCCCTTTATCGAGATCGAAAACAAAAGGGCTGCCGTACGCAGGCACGAAGACCGTGTTCTTACCGCCGATCTGGACATTTCGGGCCGGGTTTCGAGCATGCTGCGTAAATTCAGCCGGTGCGGAAGCCTGAATGATCGAATGGCACAGGCCGCGCGGAAATCGAACGCGCTCGCCGTCTATCTCGGCGCCGCCTTTTTTCAGAATATCCAGTGCCTCGGGCATATCGCGAAAATCGATGCCAATCTCTTCGAGAATGGTGTCGGCATTTTTTTCGATCAGCACCAGGCCCTCTTCATCTAGAATTTCGAAGCAGGGGATCTTGCGCGTGATATAGGGTGCGCTAGCCGTGGTAATACTCGCTTCGGCGCGCCGACCTTCACGGCCGCCCCGCCTCCGGCCTGTGCGAGCGGGTCTCAGTATTTCACTCATTTGTGGCTCCAGAATATTCCCCCGGTAGTGGGCGATTCATGGGTTTAACAATTTAAACCCCGGAAAATCATATTTTTCGAGGAAATCTTTACGATTAAGTATGATTTTTGCGCCCAATTCAGGCTGATCTCTGCGCGACCCTGAACTGTGCGCGAGCGTCATTTGCTACCCTGGCGCGCTCGAAATTGAGTTCTCGTTAGCCCGCATATTGCATGGAGGGAACGAATATCAGGGAAAATATGGCAAACAAGGTTGGTCGATCGGCCGCCGATGCATAGCCGT
>JBGMRM010000459.1:0-2335 GCA_048061415.1 Gammaproteobacteria bacterium
GTATTCTTCTAACTCCTTGATTTCACTCGGGATAATGACACCGCCACCGCCGGCGAATATGCGCATATCGGGGCGGCCTCGTTGCTTCAGCATATCCACCATATATTTGAGGTATTCGACGTGGCCACCCTGGTATGAGCTGATCGCGATGCCGTGCACGTCTTCCTGTATCGCCGCGTCGACTATTTCCCCGACCGAGCGATTGTGACCCAGGTGGATCACTTCGACACCGGAGGACTGTAGAATCCGGCGCATGATATTGATCGCCACATCGTGTCCATCGAACAGGCTCGCCGCGCTAACAAAGCGGATTTTGTACCGGCTTTTCGCGGTGGAGCTGATTTCGAGAACTTCTTTTTGCGCCTTGGCCATGGATATCACATCCGGAGATTAAATTTTTGTTGCAATATGGAGCCTGTTAAATTACCTTACGTTTACGTTAACGTCAATTCATTTGACGAAATAACTGCCTAATGGCCTGACGATACGATATGACCGATAGTGATAAACAGACACTTAGCTACTCGATTAGCGAGCTGGCCAGTGAATTTCAGGTGACTTCAAGAGCTTTAAGGCTGTATGAAGAAGCAGGTTTGCTGAACCCGCAGCGCGCAGGTACGCGGCGCATTTATAGCGAGCGGGAACGGGTACGGCTGCGACTGGTTTTACGCGGCAAACGGCTCGGCTGGTCTTTGTCCGAAATCAGGGAATTGTTCGAGCTATACGACTCCAACCACGGTGAAGAATTGCAACTGGAGCGAATGCTCGAAAAGCTCGATCTACGCCGCGAAATGCTCGAAGTACAAAAGCGGGACGTAGAACTGGCGCTAGCAGACCTGGAACACATCGCTGCCAATGCGCAGACCGCGCTGGACAATATCCGTGCTGGACAGCGAAAGGCCCGTTACGGCTAATTAACGGAACTCGGTAGCTAATGACCCATTTTCCGTCACTGAATTTTGAGCTCGGCGAAACCGTCGACCTGTTGCGTGATACGGTGTACGACTTTGCCCAGGCCGAGATAGCTCCGATCGCGGCAGAGATCGACAGTAGCAATGAATTCCCCAACGCACTGTGGCCCAAACTGGGCGAGATGGGCTTGCTCGGCGTCACCGTGCCCGAGGCATTCGGCGGTGCGGGCATGGGCTATCTCGCGCATATCGTCGCGATGGAGGAGATTAGCCGCGCCTCTGCCTCGGTGGGTCTGAGCTACGGGGCCCATTCCAATCTTTGCGTCAATCAAATCAATCGCAATGGCAGCGAGGCGCAAAAGCAGCAATACCTGCCGAAATTGATCAGCGGTGAACATATTGGTGCGCTCGCAATGTCGGAGCCCGGCGCGGGTTCGGATGTGATCGGCATGCAGATGAAGGCGCAAAAGCAGGGCGACCGCTACCTGTTGAACGGTACTAAAATGTGGATTACCAATGGGCCGGATGCCGATGTGGTCGTGGTTTACGCGAAAACCGACCCCAAAGCCGATTCCAGGGGCATTACTGCCTTTTTGGTCGAAAAAGTATTCGGATTCAGTACCGCGCAAAAGCTCGACAAGCTCGGTATGCGCGGTTCCAATACTGGCGAACTGGTGTTTCAGGACGTCGAGGTGCCCGAGGAAAATATCCTGGGCGAACTCAATCGCGGGGCGGCGGTACTGATGAGTGGGCTCGATTTCGAGCGTGCGGTGCTTGCTGCCGGACCAACCGGCATCATGCAGGCCTGCATGGATGTGGTCGTTCCCTATGTGCACGAACGCAGACAGTTCGGGCGGAGCATCGGCGAATTCGAACTGATGCAGGGCAAACTGGCCGATATGTATACCACGATGAATGCCTGCAAGGCGTACGTCTACGCGGTCGGCAAGGCCTGCGACCGGGGTGAAACGACGCGCAAGGACGCTGCCGGTGCGATTCTGTACGCATCTGAAAAAGCAACCTGGATGGCGCTCGAAGCGATTCAGGCGCTCGGCGGCAATGGCTATACCAACGAGTATCCGGCCGGTCGTTTGTTACGCGATGCCAAGCTATACGAAATTGGCGCTGGCACTTCGGAGATTCGCCGCATGCTGATCGGCCGCGAATTATTCAACGAGACAAGCTAATGGCCTTGGCTGTGCTCTGGGTAGCGCAACCATCGGTATATATTTACAGGGCCTTGCGCGACAGGGGCAGGGGCTGTTCCAGACAGCCCTACTGCATTTCCACCGTCCCTGGCGGTCACGTCGCGCGCGAGCGCCCATGGATGGGACGGTCCGACGCATCGGTGCAGCGCTCCTGTAAAAACATACCGGTGGTTAGGCTTCCCAGAGTCCAGTCACTGCCAATTGATGTTAATCTAA
>JBGMRM010000460.1:0-2303 GCA_048061415.1 Gammaproteobacteria bacterium
GGCTTGCGCCCCGACATCAATGCGCTCGCGACGATCATCATCCTCGTGGTCGCAACCGGGGTACTGCTGGCTGGCTGGCTGTTGCTACGCCAGCAAAAACAACGCGTACTCGAACTACAAATGTCGAGCGAGGAAGAGTAGAAAAGGTAGTACGCAACCCCAACTAAAGCAATTTCAAAATAAGAGGGCCTCCTCGAAGAAGCATAACCATCGGTATGTTTTTTCGGGACCTTGCGCGACACGGGCAGGGGCTGTTCCGGACAGCCCTACTGCATTTCCACCGTCCATGGCGGTCATGTCGCGTGAGAGCGCCCAGGGAAGGTTTACAGCGATCCCGAAAAAACATACCGGGGGTTATGCCGTTTCGAAGTTGGTTGCCAAAATTTAGCTGAAAAGCTTCCTGTACCTAACCAGGGTCACGCCGCAGGGCCTGGCACATGCAGTGCACGCCACCACCGCCGGGCGTGATCATCGATACATCGGGATCGAACACTTCAAGTCCGTGCGCACGCGCTTTTTCTTTTAACACCAGGCTTTTTTCGGGCAACAGAATTCGATCCTTGCCGAGCGCGACCACGTTGCAGCCGAGCTCCAGGGTATCCTTGAAAGGTACTGAAATAATTTCGATTTGCTTCGATTTCAACCATTGCACCACGTCATCATCGGTCGATTCGAGGCATACCGCGGCAAGTTTCGGCGCCAGCATTACCACCATCAGGTCGATATGCACGTAGAATGGGTCCAGGTCGGTCAATTTTACTTCCCAGCCTTCGGCTTCAAACCAGTTTTTTAACTGACCGGCCGCTTGCTGCTGGCTGCGTCCTTCGTCGCCTTCCCAGCCGATTAAAACCGTTCCGGGCTCGATGACATTGAAATCACCGCCTTCGAAGGTCCCGGCGGTGACATAATCGTAAATCGGTATCCCGAGTCGCTGGTAAGTCTCGATTGCGCGGTAATTTTCGCCTCGGCGCCACCAGTTAGCCATACTCGTAATGATTGCGCCGAAAGGTGTCATCACCGACGAATCACGCGCAAATATCTGATAAGGCAAGGCCGGGTCGGGTGCATGCTGGTGAACCTTGACGCCCGCAGATTCGTAAGCCGATATCATCTCGGCATGCTGCTGCTTCGCAACATTTGCATCGAACGGGTAGTCACGGCGGATACTTTTCTTCGACACCGAACTGGTTTCGAGCCATCGGTAATGATCCGAGGGCCCCAGCAGGACGTCCCGCAATAGGCCGTATTCAGAATCGACGCTCCAGTCGTCGAGTAATGGTGTCCCGCCACCTTCTTGCCTGGCGCGTAAATTGAAAGCCGAATTCATAACGATACCGCACTAACATGTGATCACTTTAAACCGGAAAAACTATCATGCCGTGCATTGAGCTGTCAAACAAATCCGCCAGGTTTCCCTAATTATAAGGCTTCAAACGCATATTGACTTCCATATATTTTGTGATCACAATACTATCTGTGTAATCTGCTATAACTAATCTGGATATCCTGAGCCAGGCAGCGATCAGGCAGACATTTTTAGCGAGAATCGGACGTGAAAGACTGGATAAAACAAAACAAAATACGTGAAGTGGAGTGCATGATTCCCGATCTTGCCGGTGCAGCTCGTGGAAAAATTATCCCCGCTGCCAAATTCATCAGCAGCGAAACACTTCGGCTGCCGCAATCACTGTTCCTGCAGACAGTCACTGGAGAGTATCCCGAGTTATATAAGGAACTCACGCCGACCGATGTCGACATGATCCTGCAACCTGACGCTGACACCATTCGCCATCTACCCTGGGCAAAGAATCCTAGCGCACAGGTGATATACGATTGCGTCGATAAGCAGGGAATTCCGATCGAGTTTTCACCCCGCTCTGTACTGCGCCGTGTACTCGAGCTTTATCGCGCCGAGGGCTGGAAACCGGTCGTTGCACCGGAACTCGAATTTTACCTGGTGCAACCCTGCTGCGACCCCAACCAGGCGCTGGAGGCGCCGATCGGCCGCACTGGCCGCGCAGAAAAATCCGGGCAGTCATACAACATCGACGCGACCAACGAATTTAGCCAGATGTTCGACGATATATACGAATATTGTGAAGCCCAGGGTCTCGAGATCGATGCGCTGATTCACGAAGAAGGCATGGGGCAGATGGAAATCAACCTGTTGCATGGCGATCCACTGAACCTGGCTGACCAGGCGTTTTTGTTTAAACGCACCGTGCGCGAAGCCGCGTTACGACATAATTTATTTGCCACCTTCATGGCGAAGCCAATAGAAAAACAACCGGGTAGCGCGATGC
>JBGMRM010000461.1:0-2284 GCA_048061415.1 Gammaproteobacteria bacterium
CATTTCCACCAGAGCCTGCCCCGTGAGCATCGCGAACGCTTTGGGTATCCATGGCAGTCATACCGGCTCGGGGGCCGGAATGCCGGCTGGGATGGATTTCAGCTCATGGGCTGGGATGACGCTGAGGATTATTTTGGTACAATGCTTTTGTTAATGTGGCTCTATTCGCTGAAGCCCTGTTTCTGATTAACTTGCGGGTCGCTTTTCGACCTGTTAACAATTTTTTAAACTGAGACCGCACCATGAGCATCGCATTTTTGAATGGTTCCTATATGCCAATTGAAGAAGCCAGAATATCACCACTGGATCGGGGGTTTTTATTCGGCGATGGCATCTACGAAGTGATTCCCTGCTACGGCGGGAAAATGGTCGGTTTCGGCCCGCATATCGCCCGCATGAACGATGGCCTTAACGCGGTAAAAATAAAACTCGAGTGGAGCGACGATCGATGGCGCGAGCTGTGCGATACAATTTGTGAAAAGAACGGGAATGGAAATCTGGGCATTTACCTGCACGTTACCCGCGGCGCCGATAACAAGCGCCACCACGCCTATCCCGAGGGCGTCGAGCCCACTGTATTTGCCTTTACCTTCGAAATCCCGGAACCGCCGGTACCTGATCGTAAAACCGCCAAACCCTATACCTGCTCGACAGGCCATGACTTGCGCTGGGATCGCTGCAATATTAAATCGATTTCACTACTGGGTAATGTGATGCACTTCCAGCAGGGATACGAGAAGGGGGACGGTGAAATATTGCTCTACAACGCCAACAATGAGCTGACCGAGTGCGGCGCCTGCAACGCCTATATCGTCAAGGATGGCGTGGTCGCGACACCACCGCTCGACGATCAGATACTGCCTGGCGTTACCCGCCTGATTGCCCTCAGGGCCTTAAAAGCGGATGGGTCTATCCCGGTCGAAGAGCGGACGATCACCATGGACGAAGTCTGGGATGCAGACGAGGTCTGGATTTCCAGCTCGAGTAAGGAAATCGCGCCGGTAGTCAAGCTGGACGGTAAACCCGTCGGCGATGGCAAGGTCGGGCCGGTGTGGGAGAAGGCCACGAAAATTTACCAGGCGAGTAAATTCGATACTTAAGGATAAATAGCCTGGTCGGTGACCACCCTGTCGAGTTGGACGTCCCAGGGTTCAGGTTCCAGCTGGTTTACCTTTTGTAGTTCGTGTGCAACACCGATCAATATTGGCCGGCGTTTATCCGGGTCTTTGCGAAACGCAAAACTGCGATCGTAGAACCCGCCCCCCATGCCGATACGATTGCATTGCGCATCGAAAACCACCAGCGGCGCGAGTACCAGGTCGAGCGCTTCGGGCGCGAGCATCTCTTCTTCGGACACATCGGGCTCGGGTAATTGATAGCGGTTAATGCGCATTTTCTGCTGCTGGAAATACGGCGAGAAGCGCAGCGATCGCTGGTCCAGATTGGGCAGGAAAATCAACTTTCCCTGCGACAGGGCGCGCTCGATCAGAGGCACCAGGCTAATTTCACCCTTGACCGCAAAATAAGTGGCGATTCGATCGGCCCGCTGATATTCCGGCAAGGCGCACAGGCGTTCGCACAGTAATTCTCCAGCCTGCTGCTGTGCAGTGGAACTTAAATCTGCACGAAGCTCGCGATACTTTTTTCGTAGTCGATCGGTAAATTCATTCATTGCGGTAACGGCAGCTTAATCGAAGCTGCGGACCATACTCGTATTTTGCCATAGTTAAACCATGTCAGGCAGCCTGCTCGTGTTCATCGGCCAGCCCCATTAGCCAGTCCTTAAAGGCCTGAACCGACGGGTTTTTTAAATGCGCCGCCGGGCAAACGATGTAATAGGCGGAATCGTTTACCAGGGTAATGTCGAAGGGCCTGATCAATCGGCCCGAATCGAGCAAATCCTGCACGAAAGTCGTCGATCCCATCGCTACGCCCTGCCCATCCACGGCGGCCTGGATCAGCACATTGGTATCGTCGATGATAGTGCCTTTTTTAGTATTGATATGCTCTATACCGGCAAGATTAAGCCAGTCGGCCCAGCATTGGTAGTTGGCATCGTGCAGCAGCGTGTAATAACGCAGATTATCCATATCGCTCAATGGCTTGTCGTTCTGCATAAATGCCGGGGTGCATACCGGGAAAAAATCGAGGCTTAGCAGCAGGTCGGCTACGACGCCGGGCCAGTCGCCCCTGCCATAGGTCACCGCGATATCGATCGCCTCGCGTTCGAAGTCGACCGCCGGATGTGCATGGTACAGGCACAGGTCTATTTCCGGGTATTGCA
>JBGMRM010000462.1:0-2283 GCA_048061415.1 Gammaproteobacteria bacterium
GATGAAACGCTTGAATACTTCGGGGTCGCTGCTATCGGTGACTGCGTTGACATTAGTCTGGACCAGTTTGCCCCGGGTTTGCCCGGCGGCCGACTGGTAGTTATCGGCGCCGATGGCATTGACGATATCCGCAGCCGAAACTTTTTGCGCCGCCATGCGAATCGGGTCCATCCAGATGCGCATCGAATAGGTTTTGCCGCCGAGAATTTGTGCCTGTGCGACACCTTTTACCGTCGATAGCGCAGGTTGTATGGTTCGCAGTAAATAATCGGTGACTTCGACATCGGACAGGGTGTCGCTGTAAAAGCCGTAATAGGCCAGCGCAAATCCTTCGGCTGCGGTTTTGACGATTACCGGGTCCTCGGATTCAGCCGGTAATTCGCCGCGGATCGACGCGACTTTGGTACTCACCTCGGTGAGCGCATCGTCCGCGTCGACCCCGAGTTTCATGCGCACGACGACGGTCGACACGCTATTCGTACTACTGGAGCGAACGAAGTCGATACCCGAGGTGCTGGACACGGCCTGTTGAATGGGTGTGCTGATAAAGCCCTGGATCAGTTCGGCGCTTGCGCCGGGGTAGGCCGTGGTGACGGTTATCACCGACGTTTCCAGTTCAGGGTACTGCCGGACCTGGGTGCCGAAAAAGGCCTGAATTCCGAGCAGAACTATCATCACGCTGACCACCAGCGACAAAACAGGCCTCTTGATGAAGAAATCGGTCAGCATCATCGGCCTTACTGATTGTCTGAGGACGACCGTTTATATTCGGGCACATCATCGACGATGATAACCCTGAGGCTGGGGTAAAGCTTGAGCTGACCGGCGGTCACGATCAAGTCGCCCGCCTTAATCCCTGCGGTGATCCCAACCATGCCGTCGACTCTATAAGCGACTTTCACCTGGCGCGCTGCCAGGATATACGCGGGATCGGGGTCGCTTTCGGTGGCTTCCGGTTTCTCCAGGGTATAAGCCGCTTCCCCGTAGATATTATAAAATATCGAGGTTTCGGGCAGGGTTAATACCGGCACTTTCCGGCTGCCGGTCACTTCCATTTCGGCGAACATGCCGGGAGCGAGTTCACCCCGTTTATTATCGACCTCGGCGCGGATGCTGATGTTACGGGTATTTTCGTCGAGTACCGGGTTCCAGGCCTTAACCCGGGCGGTAAATTGCCGCTGCGGGTAGGACCGGACCTTGAAATCAATCGACTGGCCGACTGCGAGATCCTTGAAATTGCTTTCCGGCAGGGTGAAATCGAGCGATAGCCGGTCGACCGACTGCAGGGTCACAATCGGTGTGCCCGGTGCGATATATTCACCCAAATCGACCTGTCGAATGCCCAGTTTGCCGGAAAAGGGTGCGTTGATGCTTTTCTTCGCGAGCGCCGCCTCGGCGATGCCAATTTGAGAACGCGCAATATTGACCAGCGATGCCTGCGTATCCAGGTCATTATTGGTAACGAAGTCCTTGTCCTTGAGTTGCAGTAAACGCTCATTCTGGCTGTTATCGGCTTCAAATTTGGCCCTTGCCGACGCCAGGCTGGCCAGTTCGGAGCGGTTATCGAGTTCAAGCAGTAAGGTACCCGACTCGACTTCCTGTCCCGATTCAAAGTTGATCGATTTGACTACACCCGACACTTCGCTCGCTATATCGACCCCCTGGTAAGCGTTCAGCGTACCAATCGCCTTGATGCGCCTGTTCCACTGGGCCGGTTCCGCTTTTGCCACGACGACGCTAATCGGTGGCGGTATAGCACTATTGAGCGCGCTCATCTCCTGTATTTGCAAATACTTTTTGTAAGCCAGTGCACCGGTCATCGCCAGTCCGAGCAAAACGACCAGAAAAATTCGTAAAAATAACCGCGGTTTTTTAGTGGCGCTTTGTTCGGTTTGAGACACATTATTTTCCATGTATTTATCACGCGACTACGCCGGCTGGACAAACCCACGCAGATAGCAATCCGTGCATTTTAATCGGATAGGGTAAATTAATCAGCCGGACAGGGATATAAATGGTGGGATTTGATCAAATTTAAAGATGTGAATACGAATTATCTGGGTACTCGGCCTGGATCAATCGTGCGCAGTTTGAAAAATATGACGTGATCTTCGAGTAACAGCCAATGTAATCATTTGCCTCGTTTAAATAAATGCATCCCCTGATTATTGGCCAATACTCTGTTTGACTTCGTCTATCAGCCCGGTTCGGCTCTCTTCGGACGCGAAATACCAGACCAGGAGCCATCCCACCAGAATTAATACCGACATGAACTTGATAAAT
>JBGMRM010000463.1:0-2281 GCA_048061415.1 Gammaproteobacteria bacterium
CAGGTGCTTCATAAAGCTTTAAGTGTATCACCCACAGCCGATCTGACACTGATTTTATATAATAATCTACTTTAAACATATCATTTAAATCTTTGATTATAATAGATATATCTTTCCTGGTTTCTCCCTCATCATCGAGTGGCAATACGATTGCGTTGCGCATATCGGGTTTCAGGTGAACCGCCTGACAGAGTAAATGCGATGCCCCATCGGATGGTGGATCTTCTACATAGGCGTGAACCAGCCCCAGTTTTTGACTGGCCGGCAGACCCAGACATTCTGCGAGCACAGGTTCCAGTTCATAAACATCGGTTTTAACTCGATTAGCGTAGCGCAAAATGTAATCGAGTGAAGGTAAATCCCGCTGCAAAAATGCCGGATCGAATTCGTGTAACGGCAGATGAAAAAGGCCTGGAATTATCAGTTCGACACTGGCGCGCATAGGTGCCTATGCTTTTAAGCTGCTGGTGATCAATTCGTTCAAATCGTTAGAAATTTTTTTATTCGATGCCATCCTTTCAATCTGCTGTTTGATCTTGCTGGCCTGGGCCGGAATCAACTTCCTCCAGGGCAAAAATGCATTCGCGAGCCGCGCCGCTACCTGCGGGTTTATCGCATCGAGTTGCATGATTTTATCGGCGACGAATTCATAACCTGCACCGTCACTCTGGTGAAAAGCACTCGAATTGGCGATTAACGCGCCGAGCAGAGACCTCGCGCGATTGGGGTTTTTCAGGGTATAGGCTTGATGCTCAAACAGCGGGATAATACTATCCAGAGAACCCACGGCACAGGACGAGGCCTGGGCGCTAAACCACTTATCGACCACCAGCGGCGTATCCTGCCACTGCTGATAAAATTGCGCCACGATCTGGTCCCTCTGCTGATTTCGGTAATCTACGATCGGCGCCAGACAACCTATTTGATCGGTCATGTTATCCGCGGCTTCAAACTGTTGCAGGCACAACTCAAAGTACTCTATCTTGTCGAGCGTCAGCAAATAATTCAGGCAAGTGTTTTTCAGCCTGCGCCTGGCAATATCTTCAGGCTCGCTACTATACCCAGACTGGCTGAGTGAATCGTGGTAATGCCCTGCCAGTAAGCGTTCATGTTTTTCCGCCAGCGCCCGCCGCAGACTTTGGCGTACTTCGCGAATCTTGTGGATATCAACCACTGCGAGCAATTCACCCAGATATTTTTCACTGGGTAACACGAGCATTTCGGCCAGCAACTGAAGATCTATTTCGGGCTTATTCAGTATCAGCCCAAAGTTATCGACCAGACCCTGCATTTGCCCCGGCCAGCGATCGGGAGTCGCGTCGAGCATTCTAAGCATGACGCCACTGGCATACTGCTGGCTCGCTTCCCAGCGGTTGAACGGGTCGGTATCGCAGGACATCAACAACGCCAGCTCTTCGTCACCGTGGTCTGTTTGCAGGATAACCGGCGCCGAGAATCCCCGAAATGCAGACACCACGGGTAAACCGTCGATACCGGTGAAAGACAGGGTCTGCCGAGCCTCGCGAATATCGACCATCAATTCCTTACTCCCATTCGGGTCGAGATCGATTGGCTGACCTTCGCGGTCGAACAGGGCCAGTCGCATCGGTATGTGAAATGCCCGGTTCGGCCTGCCCCGGGTATCGCCCGGCTGCTGCTTTACTTTCAGTTCGAGACGGTTACGCTCGGCGTCGTATGCACGCCTGATTTCGATCTTCGGAGTGCCGGATTGCTCATACCAACGATTAAATTGATCGAGATCGATACCCGAAGTATCCTGCATTACCCGTCTAAAATCATCGGTAGTCACCGCCTGTCCATCGTGTCGCTGAAAGTACAGATCCATACCCTTGCGAAAACGCTCTGCGCCCAGCAGGGCGTGCATCATTCGCACCACTTCCGCACCCTTGTTGTAAACCGTCGAGGTGTAAAAATTATTGATTTCCTGATACGAAGCCGGTCGCACCGGGTGCGCCATCGGGCCCGCGTCTTCCGGGAACTGATGGTTGCGCAATACCCGCACATCGGAGATACGCTGGATCGCCCGAGGCCCCATGTCAGCGCTGAATTCCTGGTCCCGAAATACGGTTAAGCCCTCTTTCAAACTCAACTGGAACCAGTCACGGCAAGTGACACGGTTGCCGGTCCAGTTATGGAAATACTCGTGCCCTATGACCGCCTCAATCGCATGATAATCATTATCGGTCGCAGTCTGCGGATTAGCCAGCACATACTTTGTATTGAATACATTGAGCCCCTTATTTTCCATCGCGCCCATATT
>JBGMRM010000464.1:0-2280 GCA_048061415.1 Gammaproteobacteria bacterium
TCACGTTTTCAGGCGTAGTAAAATGTACTAGTTTATCTACATCATATCATTATTAACCCGGCGGCAATACTGGTCTGGTCTGGTCTGGTCTGGATCGGTGCTACTATCGGGCAAAAACAAATTGAGACCGGCAAGGGAGGGGAATTCTGGCCTGAGTCCTACTTCCGGTTATAATACAATTCGAAATATCTTATCGGGTTAATAACACCAGGTAGAAAACCCTTGAAAATAAAAACAGTCATTTTCGTTATCGTCATCGGCTTCCTGTTGGTCACCAATGCCTGGGCCGAACACGAGGCTGACCATCGGTATAACGTCCGCGGTTATGTGCTCGATGAGAACCAAAAGGGTATCAGCGGTTTAGCCGTCCAGATCTTTTCCGGCACTCAAATGCTGGGCACGACAAAAACCGATTCTGGTGGTTATTATTCACTGTATTTGCACCTGCACAATACAGACCGTGGCCGGATCCTAAAACTTCGTGCAGGGCCGTCCAACGCCGAGCTGCGCGTCACGCTCGACCCCTCAGATCAAAGCACGGCGCGGGTGCAGGAAGCCAATTTTGTCGATGGCGACTATGTCGAGGGCAGGCTCGGCCGGTTTCGCATGCCAGCCTGGGTATATCCGGTTGTCGGTCTCGTGGCGCTTGGATTCGTCGTCGTATCGCTCGAATCACGCAGAAAAAGGAAAATCAGGCAGAAAATGAAAGATTCGCATCCGAAGCAACATCCTGGAAAACACAGGCCAAAGAAAGGCAAGAGAAAGAAACATTAGTAAAATTTCGAACAATCCTGAAGACTCAGCATCTGATTCGGCATTCAGAATGCATCTATTAACCCGGCGACAATGATCGTATGCTAAAGCACGGAGCAGATAAGTATTGTGTCCCTATAATACAGGTATCCCAATGAAAGACGCTGTCATCGTTTCCACCGCTCGCACACCAATCGGTCAGGCCTTTCGGGGCTCGCTCAACAATATCAAATCCCCCACGATGATGGCGCATGCGATCCGTCATGCAGTGGATCGCTCGGGTGTCGAAGCAGGAGAAATCGACGATGTAATTATCGGTTCAGTGCTAACCGCGGGCACTGCGGGGATGAATATCGCCCGCAACGCGTCGCTGGCCGCAGGCCTGCCCGTTACGGTGGCGGCGCAAACTATCGACCGCCAGTGTTCATCCGGGCTGATGGCGATAGCTACCGCGGCCAAGCAAATTATTGTCGATGGCATGGATACGGTAGTTGCCGGCGGGCAGGACAATATTTCGGCGGTACAAAATCTATACCTGCAATGGGTGGGCGATGAAAAAGACCCGAACGTAATCGAAAAAGCCGAGCATGCCTACATGCCGATGTTATTAACCGCCGAAAGCCTGGTGACCAAATTTAAGATTTCGCGTGAGTCACAGGATGAATACGCCCTGCAATCGCAACTGCGTACCGCGGCAGGTCAGCAGGCCGGAAAGTTTGACGACGAAATAGTACCGATTACCGCCACGCGTAAGCTCAAGGATAAGGAAACCGAAGAAATCAGTTTCGAGGACACCACGCTTTCCCAGGACGAGGGCAACCGTCCGCAAACCACACTGGAAGGCCTGGCTGGCCTGGCGCCGGTTATCGATGGCGGCACGATCAGTGCAGGTAACGCGAGCCAGTTATCCGATGGTGCTTCGGCCTGTGTATTGATGGAAGCTGGCCTGGCCGAAAAACGCGGTTTGCAACCACTGGGTATATATCGTGGTATGGCGGTCGCGGGTAACGCCCCCGAAGAAATGGGTATAGGCCCGATTTACGCGATTCCCAAATTACTCAAAATCAATGGCCTGAGCATCGGCGACATCGGCCTGTGGGAAATTAACGAGGCCTTCGCCTGCCAGACCATTTACTGCCGTGACTGGCTCGATCTCGACAACGAGATCTTCAACGTCAACGGCGGCTCGATATCGATCGGTCACCCTTATGGCATGACTGGCGCGCGCCAGACCGGACATATTTTAATCGAAGCCAAACGGCGAGGCGCCAAACTCGTGGTGGTATCGATGTGCGTCGGCGGCGGTATGGGCGCAGCCGCGTTGTTCGAAGTTGCCTGACCTGGTCCCTAAACCAGGCTGGTTAAACCAATCACGCAGATAAGAATAAGCGCACTGCCGAGCATACGCTTGAATTGTTGGTCGTTATGCAACACGTAATCGTGCGCCTTCAGACCGATGATGTGACCGATGCTGGCGACAGGCAGCAGCAATAACGCGCTGCCGAAATGAAGCCTGACGCCGAATGC
>JBGMRM010000465.1:0-2270 GCA_048061415.1 Gammaproteobacteria bacterium
CCTAGACTTTAACCAGTCCGCCCAGTCCCATAAAGGCGAGCGACATCAGTCCAGCGGTAATCAGCGCGATGGCCGATCCCTGGAACGGGGCAGGCACATCGGCGACACTGACGCGTTCGCGCATCGCCGAGAATAATACCAGTACCAGAGAAAAACCCAGTGCCGCGCCAAAACCATAAATCGCAGACTGCATAAAATTGTTCTGTTCCTGGACATTGATCAACGCTACGCCGAGAACCGCGCAATTGGTGGTGATCAATGGCAGAAAAATACCGAGCATGTTGTAGAGTAGCGGGCTGGTTTTATGCACCACCATTTCGGTGAAGTTGACGACTGCGGCAATTGCGACGATGAAGGCAATGGTGCGCAAAAACTCCAGTCCCAGGGGTATCAGAATCCAGCTATTGATCATGTAACTCAGGATCGCAGACAGGGTTAATACAAATGTGGTCGCCGCGCTCATACCGATCGCGGTTTCGACCTTGCGTGACACGCCCATAAACGGGCACAGCCCGAGAAATTTTACCAACACGATATTGTTGACGAATACGGTACCGATCAAAAGCAAAAGGTATTCAGACATGGCGCGCATTATAAGGGCAGGATGTGATGAAAAATACCGATTTTATAAGCGGGTATTATTAATAGGCAGCAATCAACTTGCGCCCGATTCCCTGACCTGATAATCTGACTCGTACCGTTGGGGGGCCTAGAGGCTGAGAGGTAAAACCGACCCATCGAACCTGCTCCGGATAATGCCGGCGAAGGAAACGGTGATTGCTTCCAACACTGGCAATACCGCATTTCGCCGCTGAATGCGAGAACCCGAAATTGCCAAGTTTCTGTAAAACGAGTTTCGATCATAAAACGCCTGCACCGATAACGCTGAGTATCGGTCGATATCAGGATTTTTTAGCTAGCTTAATGGTATTAACGATATGAAAAAGCTTGTCGTTTGTATGATTCTGCTGTTTTCCAGTTCCGTTGTGTCTGCCGCAGAATCGCTTACCCTGATCCTCGACTGGTTTATTAATCCCAGCCATGGTCCGATCATTATCGCGCAGGAAAACGGTTATTTCGCCGAACAGGGCCTCGAAGTGGAAATCATTTCGCCGGCCGACCCGGCCGCCCCACCGAAGCTGGTGGCCGCGGGTAAGGCCGATCTGGCGGTGTCCTACCAACCGCAGTTGCACCTGCAGGTGCACCAGGGTTTGCCGCTGATCCGTGTCGGCACGCTGATCGCGACCCCGTTGAACTGTCTGCTGGTTTTGAAAGACGGACCGATTAAAAAGATTTCAGATCTGGCTGGAAGGAAGGTCGGGTTTTCGGTCGCCGGGGTCGAAGAGGCATTGCTCACAGCGATCCTGGCTAAGAATGGCCTGAAGTTAGACGATATCGAACTGGTCAACGTGAACTGGTCCCTGTCTCCGGCGTTGATGTCGAAGCAGGTCGATGCGGTAATCGGCGCCTTCCGCAATTTTGAGTTGAATCAGATGGAAATCAATGGGGTTCCGGGTAAATGCTTTTACCTCGAAGAAGAGGGCTTACCCGCCTACGATGAGCTGATTTATGTGGCTAATTCGAAGGCCCTGGATGCCGGCAAGATCGCCAGGTTTCTTGCGGCAACGGAAAAGGCAACGCAATTCATCGTCAATCACCCGCAAAAAAGTTGGGAAATATTTTCCAGCACCGCGAAGGAATTGCAGAACGAACTGAACCGCCGCGCCTGGCGCGATACCTTAGCGAGATTCGCGCTGCGCCCTGCCGCTTTTGACGCCGGTCGTTACCGGCGTATGGAAGCTTTTCTACTCGATGCGGGCCTGATAGAACGGGCATACAGCGTCGATCGGTTAGCCCGGGATGTGAGTGTTCGTTAGCCACGTTGAATAAGCAGAGTCGGAAAATCGTGAATTTTCAGAGTAGGCATGAAAGTGAGGCTGACTGAATCGACAGGAGTCAGTGTGCGGCTGTCTGGCGCGGTTTACTACGGTGGCCATTGCATTTTTGAAAACCTGGTATTCGATCTGCTGGCATCGCGATGGACCTGCCTGTTGGGACCTTCTGGTGTAGGCAAATCGACCCTGCTCCAGTTGCTCGCGGGCCTGGCGCCTGCGGCCCGGTTTGTTGGCCAGATCGAGGCTGGCGATGGCCGCGGCCTGAGCGGTCGAATTTCCTATATGGCACAATCCGACCTGTTATTTCCGTGGCTGGATATCAGGCAAAATGTGATGCTCGGGCAGCGGCTTCGTGCGCAAAAGCTCGATAGCGAG
>JBGMRM010000466.1:0-2268 GCA_048061415.1 Gammaproteobacteria bacterium
CCAGTTTCCTGGGCACTACGATCACTTTTTTTACCGGCTGATCGTCGATATAGCGTTGTACAGTATCGACTTCCAGCGCCATCGCTTCGCAACTTGCGCTGTCTGCTTCAACACTGATTTGCATCTTGCCACGTAGCTTGCCATTGACCTGGATTACCATTTCGATGCTCTCCCGAACCAGCGCAGATTCGTCTACCCGCGGCCACGGCTGGTCGATGATCGCACCCTCCTGACCCAGTTCCTGCCATAGCTGGTGACAGGCGTGCGGGATAATCGGAGCCAGCATCAGCGTCATGTTTTCAAATACTTCCTGACGGATCGCCTTTGCCGCGGCCGAACTATCCTCAAATTTTGCCACGCTATTCAATAATTCCATGTTTGCAGCGATCGCCGTGTTGAAGGTCAGCCGACGGCCAAAATCGTCGCTCACTTTCCTGATGGTTTCGTGTAATTTCAAACGCATTGCCTTTTGCGCATCGGTAGACACCGGTGTGTCAGGGTCAACACCTGAAGCACTAGGGTCAAATTCAAGTCTATGCTGGTAGATGGCATTCCACAAACGTTTGAGGAATCGGTGGGCGCCTTCAACGCCGGAATCGGACCAGTCGAGCGACTGTTCCGGCGGGGAAGCAAACATGATGAAAAGCCGTACCGTGTCGGCTCCAAACCGGTCGATTAATTCCTGCGGATCCACCGTGTTGCCCCTGGACTTGGACATCTTGCTGCCGTCTTTCAGCACCATACCCTGGGTCAGCAGGCTCCTGAAGGGTTCATCCGAATTGACCAGCCCTTCGTCGCGCAGCAGCTTGTGGTAAAACCGCGCGTACAACAGGTGCAAAATTGCATGCTCGATACCCCCGATGTAATGATCAACCGGCGCCCAGTAATCGACGCGCGAGTCGAGCATCGCTTCATTCTGGTCAGCACAGGCGAATCGACCGTAATACCAGGACGATTCCATAAAAGTGTCGAAGGTATCGGTTTCGCGCTCGGCGGGTTTGCCACAGGCCGGGCAGCTCGTTTGTTTGAACGAATCCATCGATTTGATCGGGGAGCCAAAGCCTTCAAACTCGATGTCTTCGGGCAGTAGCACGGGCAAATCTTTATCCGCTACCGCGACCGTACCGCAATCACCGCAGTTGATCACCGGGATCGGCGCGCCCCAGTAACGCTGACGCGAAACACCCCAGTCACGCAAACGATAGTTGACTTGCCGGGTCCCCTTGCCCTGCTGTTCGAGCTGGTCGGCGATGCGGTTGAACGCGGATTCAAAATCCAGCCCATCGAGCAGACCCGAATTACAGCAAACGCTATCCCTGCTAACGAATGACCCGGCTTCCAGGTCGATGCTGGAGCCATCCGCCGGCGCCACGACCTGCCTGATTTCGATTCCATACCTACGCGCAAATTCCCAGTCACGCTGGTCGTGCGCCGGTACCGACATGATCGCGCCGGTGCCATAGCCCATCAATACAAAATTAGCGATCCAGATCGGAATCTCCTCACCGTTAACCGGGTTGAGCGCGTTGATACCCAACTCAAAACCGCGCTTTTCCATCTTTTCCAGCGCCGCTTCGGCGGTATTGGTTTTCCTGCATTCATCGACGAAAGCCGCGATTTCGGGGTTGTCGGCCGCGGCCTGCAGCGACAGTGGATGCTCCGCCGCGATCGCCATGAAGGTCGCTCCAAACAGGGTATCGGGGCGGGTGGTATATACCATCAGCGATTCGTGCCCCGGTACTTCAAACTCGACCTCCACGCCCTCAGAGCGCCCGATCCAGTTGCGCTGCATGGTTTTGACCTGTTCGGGCCACTCGACGGTATCCAGATCGGCCAGCAACTGTTCGGCATAGTCGGTAATCCTTAAAAACCACTGGGCGATTTCGCGCCGCTCTACCTCGGTGTCGCAACGCCAGCAACGACCCTCGATTACCTGCTCATTGGCCAGTACGGTTTGGTCGTGTGGGCACCAGTTGACCGGCGCGGTTTTCTTGTATGCGACCCCTTTTTCCATCAGGCGGGTGAAAAACCATTGCTCCCAGCGATAGTATTCCGGTTTGCAGGTTGCGAGTTCGCGATGCCAGTCGTAGGCGAAACCGAGCGACTTTAATTGCGCACGCATATAGTCGATGTTTTCGTAGGTCCATTTGGCCGGCGCCACATTATTTTTGATCGCAGCATTTTCTGCCGGCATGCCAAACGCATCCCAGCCCATCGGTTGCAACACATTCTTGCCCAGCATGCGCTGGAAACGCGAAATAACATCGC
>JBGMRM010000467.1:0-2258 GCA_048061415.1 Gammaproteobacteria bacterium
CCGATGTGCACCAGGTCAAACTGGCAATTTTGCCAGAAAGCGGATGTTTCGGCCTCGAATGCGAAACTCGCACCGATATAGTCGTATTCCTGAGCGCGGGCATGCTGCATCGCCGATTCGACCAGCCGCCGACCGATACCCTGCCGGCGAAGCGACGAGAGAACCGCAATACGCTGGATGCGTAAACCGCGATGGCGGGCAAAATGCCTGGCGCCGGCCTGCGCGGTAATCATCTGCGCGAGTAAATGACCCACCGGACGACGTTTGCCCAAAAAAACCTGTTCGCACAGTGGCGGTTCGAACCCACCCTCTCGATTGAGCAATGCGATGCCAACTATTTTACCGGCAGCTTCGGCAAGCACGATCGACAGATCCGGATTTTCCATCAACATGCGCAGGTCAGACGGGCGGGTTCGATAATGTGCCGAAACCATCAGACTATAAATCTCGATCAGCAAGCCTGTATCCTTGCCGATTTCGCTGGCGCCGAGCACTCGATAGCGGCAGGATTCCCCCAGAACATCGCCAGGCTCAGCACTCGGCGGGGAAGGCTGGAGTAACAGCCTGGTGTTGAGCCAGGTCTCCAGACAATCATTGGCGGCCCAGCGAACCGGTGCAGCCAAACTCAATCGCAATACCTGGTCCCGAGGAAGACGCGCGATAAATCGTAATAAAAAACCCTGTCCGGTACCCTCGTATCCCCCGGTAGTGGTTGCCATCACCACTCGGGGGTACAGCCTGCAGAGTTTTTGCAGCATCGGGTAAGGCAACATCGCCGCCTCGTCGATGACGAGCACATCGGCGGCTGGCGCGTCGGCGATCAGGCGATCCGGAGCAATAAATTCGGTCTCGCCCGCCTGTGCCAGCAGTATCGCCGCCGATTGCCTGGAATGCGCGGTCACCAGCACCGACAATTGTCGCTCGGCGAATTGCTCCTGGATGATAAATCCGAGACAGGTGCTTTTGCCTCGACCCCGATCGGCAGTGATCAATACCATCGGTTGGTGCTGTATTTCTAACCATTGATCGATATGCCGTTGAATTTCAGCCTGTTCGGTTGTTTTACCCGAAACCATGGATACCGTCTGAGCAGTCGGTAATTTCGGCAGTGGTGGCAGTTTTTCACCTTGCCTTATCGTCACCGCGCCTGCCGCCGCCTGCGATAAATTTTTGAAAAAGTATTCGATAAATAAAGCAGATTTCGGCATCCGGTTATCCTGCCAGACACCATAGCGGTCATCGATAAGCGACCACTGCGTTGGCGGTACCGACAGGACTACGAGCAGGCCGCCGCATTTGACCAGGCCGCTGGCGATACACAGTACATCGGGATTCAAACCCTGAAACAGATCGACTACGACCAGTGAGGATTCCTGCCCCAGCAGGGTTTCAGCTTTGGCAAAAGGGACCGAGATTTCGTCGTCTATACGGTCGGATATTAGCAGCCAGTCCTGGTACCGGGATTTACCTATGGATACCATCTGCGCGCACCAGTTTTGCTCTCCCTGAACCGACAGGATCAATCGTTGCCGGTGTTCGCTCAGGTTATCCGACAGGGACGTGAACCAGTCGATGGCGTCCTGTGCCGGGATATTTATTCGGGATGCGTTTTGCGACATTTTTTAAATGGACGGGTAGAGAAATCTCTGCTTAAATTTCAGTCTCATTATAGGGGTTGCCAGCAGATGACAAAAGATCAGCAGACACAAATCGAAGCCGCCGCTTTTCGCGGGCTGGTGGGACACTTACAACAACGCACCGATGCCCAGAATATCGACCTGATGAATCTCGCCGGGTTCTGCCGTAACTGCCTGGCGAAATGGTACTCGGCAGAGGCTAAAAAGCTCGGCCTCGACTTCGATTACTCCGATGCCCAGGAGGTGATATACGGCATGACGATCGCCGAATGGAAATCCAGCTACCAAACCAAAGCCACCGAAGAACAAATGAAACGCTACGAAGAAACCAGCGAGTTACACGCCAAAATCAGCGGCTACTAGAGCGTATGAGCGTATGGGGTCAAATCTTGACTTAATATAATAAGTCCATGTTCTTAAACCCTGTGGGAAGGCTGCTACCAAAAGCATTTTGCGTGCGCCTTTTATCACATCATGAATCGGGATGATTAATAATATGTTAAGTCAAGACTTGACCCCATAACTATAACTCTAAACCTAGTTTCTTAATTCTCGCCGCAATATCTTCCCTACATTAGTCTTTGGTAATTCCGTTCTAAACTCAACTATCCTGGGTACCTT
>JBGMRM010000468.1:0-2256 GCA_048061415.1 Gammaproteobacteria bacterium
TATCCGGCCTGTGCTGTTAACGACGATCACGACAATGGCGGGGTTGGCACCAATGATGTTCGGCCTATCGCTCGACTTTGTAAATGGCGGGTATTCGTTCAACACGCCGACCTCGCTTTGGTGGAAACAACTGGCGACCGCCGTGGTCTTTGGCCTTGGCTTTGCCACCATGTTGACGCTGATCGTAACACCGGCGCTGCTGGCGCTGCGGATCTGGGTCGCCAACGGTGCGTATTCCTTCAAAGCAATGATGTCGGTCATCTTTCTGCCGCGCGATCACGCCGTGCGCCGCGACCTGCGCCTTAAACGCGCGGCTCGAAAGGCTTCGGCAATTGAAATCAACTGGGAGCAAAAGCTGCCTGCCTTGCAAGAAGTCCAGGCAAGCCCCTCCCATGCCGCAGAGTGATATATGCATTAATACCTGCGCTGGACCGCTTGCGCAGATTTCTATTCGACAACCCCCGTCTTCTTCGTTAGAAGATGCCGATCTTCGCTTCGCGAACCTGTGATAACCTGAAAAGAGACGCCGCTTATGGAAAATATCGTCCTATCGATCCACCTGATCCTGACACTGAGCCTTATCGGCGCAGTCCTGCTGCAACGCTCCGAGGGCGGTGGCCTTGGCATGGGCGGCGGCGGTGACGGCGCGGCTTCGGGCCGTACGGCTGCGAACGTCATGACCAAGCTGACATGGATGCTGGCCATAGGTTTCCTGATAACAAGCGTGACGCTAACGGTGATTGCCGCGAAAAACGCCGGCGAAGGCTCCGTTCTGGACCGCCTTGGTCTTGACGGCCCTGCGGCGACAACAACACTAACCCCTGATCTGGGTGACGCGGTCTTGACACCACCTGCGGCCACGGACGCGCCCACCACGCCGCCCGCGAGCGAATAATATACTTCAACCGCGCCGGTAGACTGCATTATTTTCGCAAGTCGACAGTCAAATAGCCAAGCCTGCACCTCACGGTGTGGGCTTTTTTTGTGGTCATATAGAATTAGGGGCTGACCCAGATAACTCAAAAAGGGGTTATCATGTGCCATATGCGAAAGAGCCGACTCAGTCATTATAAACAAAACCGTTTAACCGAGCATTTTGTCTCGGGATCTACGGCCAGAACCGCGGCTAGTTTATGTGGAGTAAACCGCAAAACGGCTGCCTATTTCTTTCTGCGTCTGCGCGAAATTATCGCCTATGAACTGGAGGGTGAAAGCGAGTCGATGTTCGGCGGAGAGGTCGAGGTGGACGAAAGTTATTTTGGTGGCCAGCGTAAAGGCAAGCGTGGGCGAGGTGCCGCCGGAAAAATCCCTGTATTTGGATTACTTAAGCGGGGAGGCAAAGTTTACACCAAGATTATACCAGACGCCAAATCAACCACTCTGATCCCGATAATCCAGAGGAAAGTGGTGCCGGATTCAATCGTCTATTCGGACTGCTGGCAGGCATATAATGCGCTTGATATATCGGGCTTTCACCACCTGCGTATCAACCATTCCAAGCTCTTTGCCGACCGACAGAATCATATCAACGGCATTGAGAATTTCTGGAACCAGGCCAAGCGCCATATGCGCCGTTTTAACGGTGTTCCCAAAGAGCAATTCAGGCTATATTTGAAGGAATGTGAGTGGCGATTTAACAACAGTGGCCCATCAGATCAATTACTACAATTAAGACAATGGGTTAAGCATCATCTAAGGTAGTTATCTGGGTCAGCCCCTTAAAGAATTGTTAACCACTTCTGTGTTCATAGACTTGCGGAACATTTATCCGTCCCAAGAAGTTGATGCCGCAGGGCTGACGCTCACCAGCGTCGGCAAAGGCTTAATAGAAGGTTAATATTTATGCGTAAGGTTTTCGTAACAGGCTCTGCCGGTTTTATTGGTTATCATTTGTGTCAATTGCTTCTGGATGAAGGGTTCGAGGTTATCGGCTTTGACGGCATGACCGATTACTACGACGTGACACTGAAGGAACGCCGCCAGCAAATGCTGCTGCAAAACCCGAATTACACGACCCACAAAGCCATGCTGGAAGACGTGGACGGATTGCGAAAGGCGTATATGGCTGCAAAGCCCGACATCGTCGTGCATCTCGCCGCGCAAGCCGGTGTGCGGTACAGCCTCGAAAACCCCCGCGCTTATATCGAGGCGAATATCGTTGGTACTTTCAACCTGATGGAACTTACGCGCGAATTCGGGGTCGAACACCTGCTGATGGCCTCCACCTCCTCTGTGTACGGCGCGAATGAAGACATG
>JBGMRM010000469.1:0-2253 GCA_048061415.1 Gammaproteobacteria bacterium
GGGAGGTCGAGGCTCCTGCCGAAACGGTGTTTTCCGGAAACGCCGAATCGGCAGCTGATAGGTAATTTTCCATTTCGTTAAAGTTGAGGTAACGATAGACGTCGTCGGCCATGGTATTGATGTCTTCGACATATCCCAGGTATTCGTCCATGGTGGGGATTTTTCCCAGGATAGCACTCACTGCCGCGAGTTCCGCCGAGGCGAGGTAAACATTCGCGCCCTTGCCGAGGCGGTTCGGGAAATTACGCGTTGAGGTAGATACCACCGTGCTATTTTCGGCCACGCGCGCCTGGTTACCCATGCACAGCGAACAACCCGGCATTTCGGTGCGTGCACCCGAACGACCGAAGATACCGTAATAGCCCTCTGCGGTGAGTTGCGCCTCGTCCATCTTGGTTGGTGGCACGATCCATAACCTTGTGACAACCGGCGTATCGAGCTTCTCCAGCAGTTTACCGGCTGCACGAAAGTGACCGATATTGGTCATGCAGGAACCGATGAATACTTCGTCGACCTTGTCGCCGGCGACCGCTGACAGGGGTTTGATATCGTCCGGGTCGTTCGGGCAGGCCAGTAGCGGCTCGTTGATTTCTTTCAGGTCGATTTCGATTATCTCGGCATATTCGGCATCCGCATCGGCTTCCAGCAGCTCTGGCTTTTCGAGCCAGGCTTCCATCTCCTCGATGCGCCGTGTAATCGTACGCACGTCGCCGTAGCCTTCGCTGATCATCCACTTGAACATGATGATATTGGAATTGATATATTCGATGATGGGCTCCTTGTCGAGCCTGACCGTGCAACCCGACGAAGAACGCTCTGCCGAAGCATCGGAGAGTTCGAAGGCCTGTTCGATTTTCAAATGCGGCAGACCCTCGATTTCGAGTACCCGCCCGGAAAAAACATTTTTCTTGCCCTTCTTTTCTACCGTGAGCAGGCCACGCTGGATCGCCGTGTAGGGGATCGCGTTAACCAGGTCACGCAAGGTAATACCGGGTTGCATCTCGCCCTTGAAACGCACCAGCACCGATTCCGGCATATCGAGCGGCATCACGCCGGTAGCCGCGGCAAATGCGACCAGACCGGAACCGGCTGGGAATGAGATACCGATCGGGAATCGGGTATGCGAGTCGCCACCGGTACCGACCGTGTCGGGTAACAGCATTCGGTTCATCCAGGAATGGATGATTCCGTCTCCGGGGCGCAGCGAAACACCCCCACGGTTTTGCATGAAATCAGGCAGCGTGTGATGCGTTTCGACATCCACTGGTTTGGGATAAGGCGCCGTATGGCAAAACGATTGCATCACCAGGTCGGCCGAAAAACCAAGACAGGCCAGGTCTTTTAACTCGTCTCGGGTCATAGGGCCGGTGGTGTCCTGTGAGCCGACCGTAGTCATCTTCGGTTCGCAGTACATTCCGGGACGAACGCCATCCAGCCCGCAGGCCTTGCCAACCATTTTCTGCGCCAGGGTATAACCCCTGTCGCTGTCTTCCGCAGCCTGCGGTTTTTCGAAAATATCAGATCCGTCGAGGTCGAGCGCCTTACGTGCGCGTTCGGTTAACCCTCGACCGATGATGAGCGGGATGCGGCCATGCGCCCGGACTTCATCTTTTAATACGTTAGTGCTGAGCTCAAAGGTCGACAATACTTCGTCGCTGTCGTGCGGGGTGACCTTTCCTTCGTAAGGATAAACATCGATTACATCGCCCATATTCATCTTTGAAACATCCATTTCAATTGGCAACGCGCCCGCATCTTCCATGGTATTGAAAAATATCGGTGCTATCTGGCCACCGAAGCAGTAACCGCCATTACGCTTGTTCGGAATATAGGGAATATCGTCGCCCATGTGCCACAGCACCGAATTGGTTGCAGACTTGCGCGATGAACCGGTACCCACCACATCGCCGACATAGGCTACCGGGTAACCCAGCGCCTTGAGTTCCCGGATTTTTTCCAGTGGCCTGTCGGTTAAGCCTTCGCGAGGGTTTTTCAACATTGCATTCGCGTGTAGCGGAATATCGGGGCGTGACCAGGCGTCCTGCGCCGGGGACAAATCGTCGGTATTGGTTTCACCGGGTACCTTGAATACCGAAACGGTGATTTTGTCGGCGAGCTCGGGTTTGCTGGTAAACCATTCGGCATTAGCCCAGGATTCCAGCACCTGCCTGGCATAGGCATTGCCCGCTTCCGATTTTTCACAGATATCGTGAAAGGCATCGAATACCAGCAGGGTATGCGCCAGGGCTTTGA
>JBGMRM010000470.1:0-2249 GCA_048061415.1 Gammaproteobacteria bacterium
TTCTTACCCGGCGGCATACTTTTCCAGACAAGTGGAGTTGAATGTCAGCCCGTATTTTGTACCAGGCGAACGAATGCCTGCTGCTCCTCGGAGCTGCTAATAAATGGAATAATCCGTGGCAATGTCAGTCTCAGAAACCCCGACTGTGCTAACAGGCCGTTCTTTTCTGAGAGCCGCAAACGCCGCTGGCTCGATATAACTCAGGCGTGTCCGGTAGTTCCGCCAGTCGATCTGCAAGCTGATTTCGATACCATCCTTTATCCATCGGTACTTACGGTCGGAAATATACTTTCCATTGATTAATTTCGGCGGTCCATACTTCTGCTTCAGGTTACGCAGTATTTGCCTGTAATCGAACCCAGCAAACTCATATTCGGCAAATGCAAAACGCTTATCCTGTTTAACAAAACCCAGATACAGCCGTCGCGAAAGGGGCAGAACATCGCTACTGTCGTAACTATCGAACCATTGATCTTCGCCGCCTTGCTGGATCAGTTTCAGGCCGGCATTTTCAGTTGCACTGCGCAACTCGCCCTGTTGGGACTTTCCGAGATCAACGCCATATAATTCCAGTGCGATCGCGCTGCTGCCATTGAATGACAGGATCAGTAGTAGTATTACTTTTCGCATCGTGGACCCCTGTTCATACGGGGGTTATCGGAAGCTACGGGGTTTTATTGAGGCAGCCTATTATTTTTTATCGGCCTCGTCGGCGTCATCCTGCTCAGAAGGACTGGATTCCTCGTCATCCATTCGATCCAGCTCTGTCTCCATTTCGTCGTCCGTGAGCGGCTCGTAATCGGAACCGCTCTTTGATATATCCTCGCCCTGATCGGTATCGGCGATTTCTTCGGACATTTCATCTTGCGCCAGACGTTCCTTAAAAATAATAGCCGATGCGATTATGCCAGCTTCAAACAATAACCACATCGGGAAGGCCAGTAACACCTGGGAAATCACATCTGGCGGGGTTAAAAACATACCGACGATAAAGGCGGAGACGATGACGTAAGGACGCTTCTCGGAAAGCTTCTTAGGTGTAGTCATCCCGACCGCTACGAGAATGATGGTCGCGATGGGTACTTCAAATGCGAGCCCGAAACCAAAGAACAAGGCCAGCACAAAGTCGAGATAACGCCCTATGTCGGTTGAAATGCTGACCATTTCCGGGCCAACCGAGGTAAAAAAGCCGAAAACCAGCGGGAATACGGCGTAGTAAGCGAATGCCATTCCGGCGTAAAACAGCAAAATACTCGACGCCAGCAGGGGTCCGGCGATGCGCTTTTCCTTGAGGTACAGGCCTGGGGCAACGAAGGCCCAAAATTGAAATAGAATGTACGGCATCGCGAGGAATACCGAAAGCATGAGTACGAGCTTAAATGGTGTTAAAAAAGGCGACGCGACATCAATCGCGATCATGTTCGACCCTTCCGGCAAATTACGCGTGAGCGGCTCAGCCAGGTAAGAATAAATATCGTTTGCCCAGTAAAACAGTCCGATAAATATGACCAGGATCGCTAACACCATACGCACCACGCGATCGCGCAGTTCGATCAGGTGCGACATCAGGCTGCCGGCCTTTTTGTCCTCGACTTTTTCCTGTTCAGTCATACGGGTGGCTTGCGTATCTGCGATTTTTCAGACAATTGAAAAGCACCAGACTAATCTCCCTTAGCCAATTTTGATTCCGTTGCCGCAGCTGGTGGAGTGATCGCCCCGGTCCAGTTGGCGCTGGCCTTTGTTTTAGCGCTAGATTTGGGCTTGAGTTTAGCTTTCGACCCTGCCGAAGATTTTTTTTTGCCCGGCGCTTTGGCTTTCGTGGGCGCCTTTGGCCTGACTTTCGACTCGACCTTCGCCTTTGGTTTGGCTTTCGGTCTGGCTTTTACCCCGGTTTTCGGTTTGGCTTTGGCCTTTGATTTGGCTTTGGCCTTCGATTTGGCTTTCGCCTTTGATTTGGCTTTGGTCCCGGGTATGGCTTTCGAGCCTGCCGCGGGTTTGGGTGTGACTTCGGGTTCAGTACCCGTATCGCTTATCGAATCGACGATATCCGACAGGCCAATATCCCTGCCCGTCTCGTTCACTACATCCTTCAGGGACTGTAGTTCTTCCTGTTGCTTTTCGAACATCTGGCGCAGTTCGTCGGCTTTTAACTCACTTTCGACATCCGCCCGCACGTTCATCATGAAACTACGCAGTTTGGAAAAGTATTTACCCGCCGTGCGCGCCACTCCCGGTAGCCGCTCAGGCCC
>JBGMRM010000471.1:0-2240 GCA_048061415.1 Gammaproteobacteria bacterium
GTAAATGCAACAGCAGGCCCCATGACAACCTGGACTGGAAATCAGGCAGTAGGCAGTGTAAATACTGCGGCTTGTCAGACAGGGTGAAAATCAGTCGTAAATCCCCACCCTTGCAGCGGTTAATAATCTGGCAAAATTTTTCTTCCCAATGACGTTGCCCACACATTGCATCGAGATTATCCACCGCCAGCACGTCGCAGCTGGCCGGAATATCAAAATAGTCAGGGTCGCAGCGTACGAGTTGCCTGGCTTCGTATAACTGGAACACAACCGCCTGTTGACGCGCAAAATGGGCGCAGGCATTGATCAAATGGGTTTTGCCACTATCGGGACCACCCCAAAGACCTATCAGTGACTCCCCGCTATCGTCGATCAGCGATTTCACACTGGCGATAATCAACTCACCCTGCGCCGAGAAATAATTTTCCAGGCTGAACTGCCGGTCGAACGACAATGGCAGCGCAATTTGTGCTGCTTTAATTGGAACCTCCTCGATCGATGTAGGCATAGCTCAAAACAGTCTGATTTTCGCCCTGGGCATAAATCTGTGGCAATTCATTCTGCTCCAGCACTTCACCAAACTCGATTAAGCGTTGCAAAGCCTCGGCATCGTTGCGTAGCTTGAGTTCGAAAGTCACTACATCGCCGGAAATTAATGCGACCCGTACAGATTCAACCACGTTTAGAGTTTCCAGGTAAGCCTGCACCGATACCACACTTGCGATGTTATTCATCGATGAAACACTCATTAACAGCGACTGCTCGGATCGTCGGGAGTCGTCCAGTGCATACTCTAATGCGAGAATACGCGCCAGGTGCTCGATCACCTGATCGACCACGACCTGCCTCGATGCATCATTGAATTTCCATTTAAATACCTGATCGGCAAATCGAACCTCCCAGTCACCCTGCCAGCCCTGCCCGCTACGACCTATGATCTGCCCAATTAAGAGTACGTCGGGCGAGTAGCGATCGGCCAGGGTTTCGATATTGTCATATTGGCGTGAAACGATATCTCCTATATTTACCAGTGCGATATCTTCCAGGTCCATGAGCGGGAATAGTACGGGAACGCCCAGTCTGAGGGCGGCTTCGTCGAGTAACTCAACCAACTGTGGCGTGGTATCCCCCGATACCAGGCGAATTCTTTCATTCACATCGTAGCTAATGATCAATAAGCTGCCGGGTCGCTGTCGACCCCAAATGGGGAAATTATTTTCACGCAGCAATTTTTCGATCAGCTGCTGGTCGAAATCTACTTTCAGAAATTGCCGCTCTGAGGCAGTTTCGTCCGCCCCCTCGTTTTTGCGAGCCGCATATCTGAATTGTTTGACGTAGCGCGCGCTATTTTCAGCGGGTCTTTTGAAGGCCGGGCTACGAAGCGCATCGTCCGAACCACTGACCTTGATGATAACCTGCCTGAATGCATCGCTGAAAACCTCGAGGCGCAGGCTTGTGGTTTGATCGGCCACCGGCAATTCGATGGTATAAAGATCCTCTACAACGGCAGCCCGTGCGATGTTATTGGCAAGCAACCCGAGGCATATCAGCGCCAGGTAAAAAATCCTGTAATTCATTGTCTCTCCCGGGCTTAACCTGGGCATTTATTTTCAAGGCGTGTAAAATAACACACCGCCGATATTTCCTGAACCAGCAATCTATGAAATCTGAATTATCGCTCAGTTATCGTGACTCGGGTGTCGACATAGACGCCGGTATCGAGCTGGTAGAGAGAATCAAACCCGCGATAAAATCGACCCGCCGACCAGGGTGCATTGGTAATATTGGGGGCTTTGGTGGTTTGTTCGAGCTACCACTCGATCGTTATAGAAACCCGATCATGGTTTCCGGTACCGATGGCGTCGGTACTAAATTGAAACTCGCGATCGAGCTCGGTGAGTACGACGGTATCGGCATTGACCTGGTCGCTATGTGCGCTAACGATATCGCGGTACTGGGAGCCGAGGCGTTATTTTTTCTCGACTACTATGCGACGGGTAAGCTGAGTCTTGAGCTTGCCGAACGGGTGATCAATGGCATTGCCGAGGGATGCAGGCTCGCGGGTTGCGCGTTAATCGGTGGTGAAACGGCCGAAATGCCCGGCATGTACGCCGAGGGTGATTTCGATCTGGCCGGATTTTGCGTTGGCATCGTAGAAAAAGAGCGTGTGATCGATGGCGCCCGGGTGACAGTCGGGAATCGTCTGATTGCACTGGCTTCGTCGGGTCCTCATTCAAATG
>JBGMRM010000472.1:0-2240 GCA_048061415.1 Gammaproteobacteria bacterium
TCATCACCGGTGCGGCGCTCGCCGACCGAGCCACAGCGATGCTCGAAGGCGTGGTATTTAAAATGGACAGGATGGCTTGCCCATTGCTACTGGCAGCGGCGGTAGGACAGGCGGCGCGGTGCTACAAAACAGTATTTACCACGCGTTGGGCAGGTGTCAGTGTGAGCTGTTTTGAAAATGGCCTGAGTGTTGAAGGTAGCCGGCCTGACCTGCTGCTTTCAGAAGTTGACTCGGTTAGCTGCGAGCGTGGCGAATCCGGCGTTCCACAGCAATTACCATCGACCATGGCCTGTGATATCGATGCTACAATCTGGGCAGCGATCGATCGACTGGCATTCAGGACTTATGCACCTGCTACAGAAGAGTCCCGTGCAGGCGCAGGCGCAGGCGCGATAGATAACGACTAGATACGACTATGCAGACCAGTTTTACAGCGGCTAATCCGGCGTTCGAACAGCGTGTTCGAGATAGTTTTGCGCGCCAAAATGCGATGAAAACGATTGGCGCGACGATCAGGAGTGTGCAGCCCGGAAGGGTATCTATCGGCATGCCCTATAGTGACGAATTGACGCAACAGCATGATTTTATCCACGGCGGAATTATTGCTACTCTGCTCGACAGTGCCTGTGGTTATGCGGCTTTTTCGCTAATGCCGGAAGATGCGGCGGTACTGACGATCGAATTCAAGATCAATTTGCTGTCGCCGGCGAAGGGGGACTGGTTCGAGGCAATCGGACGGGTTAAAAAACCTGGCCGTAATATTACCGTATCGGAAGGCGAGCTTTACGCTCACGATGGTGAAAACCAAAAGCTGGTGGCGAGTATGATCGGTACCCTGATGTCGGTTTACGACCGCGCAGGTATAGAACACTAATTGTGAAAACTTATCGATCACCCAAAATTGAAGTCCGTGATGATACCTTGAGCGGGCGCGGGATAGTCGCTTTGCAGGCCATTGCAAAAGATGAAATCGTGGCGATTAAATCGGGGCATATAGTCAACCGTGGAGACCTCAGGCGAATCAATGCCGAAGTCGGCGACTTTGCCCTGCAAATCCACGATAACTTTTATCTGTCACCGACCACGGTCGATGAAGTCGATGACATGACTGTATTTATCAATCATTCCTGCGACCCGAATGTCGGTTTTCGTGGCCAGGTGGTTTATGTCGCGATGCGCGCCATCGGGGCGGGCGAAGAGCTTTGCCACGACTATTCGATGGAGCGTTCGGATGATTATTCCCTCGAATGTCGCTGTGGTAGCCCGCTATGCCGGGGAAAGATAACGGGGAAAGACTGGATGTTGCCGGAATTGCAGCAGCGCTACGGCGACTATTTTTCCACCTACCTGCTAAAGAAAATACAGAAGCTGCAATATACGGGCGACTGGACTTGACTGTTACGACATCGGCTTTAATATGACTGCGATTAATCTTGTTCCGGCATAGCCGAGCGGCAAGATAGACAGGAGACGCATATGCCCTGGTGGGGATGGATGATATTCGGTGCTTTTTTGTTGGGATCCGAGCTATTGGGGGTCGAGGCAGGGTTTTACCTGGTGTTTATCGGCGTGGCGGCGGCATTAACGGGTTTCATCGAGGTCGCAGGGTTCGAACTTGAGCAATGGACACAATGGATCGTGTTTGCAGTTCTGGGGCTCCTGTTGATGGTCTTTTTCCGTAAGAAACTGTACCAGAAACTTCGTGGTGGTGGGATCGGCTACGATGCTAGTCCGACCGGTGACTTTATTAAATTAGAGGAAACTTTGCAGCCGGGTGAAAAAGGCCGGGTGTCATACCGGGGCACCAGTTGGACAGTATTCAACGCTGGTTCCGAAGTCGTTGGGAAAGGGGTTAATGTCCAGATTAGTAGCGTAGAAGGACTGACACTAAAAATAAATGATAGCAACGGGTAATAAACTTGCATCGGTGAATCAATGCGACCTGGTGGTGTCACACAATCAGGTTAAACAGGAGAGAAAAGATGTTTTACGATAATTTCGCTTTTTGGGTGGCGATTGCGACAGCGCTTGTCGTTGTCATTGTAATTGCCAAGACCGCCGTGGTGGTGCCACAGCAAAATGCCTACGTCGTCGAAAGCCTGGGTAAGTACAGTCGAACGCTTCGCGCAGGGTTTCACATCCTGATTCCGTTTATCGAGAGGGCGGCTTATAGACACAGCCTCAAGGAACTTGCCTTTGATATTCCCGAACAGATTTGTATCACCAAAGATAATGTGCAG